>JAEWFB010000007.1 GCA_023389095.1 Actinomycetes bacterium | reverse complement strand
TTGCGGATGCTCCGCGTCGGCGACCGGCCCCTGCAGCTGCTGCGCGCGGTCCGCGGCATCGACCTCGTCGAGCTCCCCGCGGCCGACTCCTGCTGCGGCTTCGGCGGCACCTTCGCCGTCAAGAACGCCGACACCTCCACGGCGATGCTCGCCGACAAGATGGCGGCGGTGCGCCAGACCCGCGCCGAGGTGCTGACCGCCGGCGACGCGTCGTGCCTCATGCACATCGGGGGCGGCCTGGCCCGGCTGCGCACCGGGGTGCGGCCCGTCCACCTGGCGCAGGTGCTCGCGAGCACGCAGGACGCCCCGTGGGAGGTGGGCGCATGACGACCCACCTCGGGATGCCGGGTGTGCGGCCACCCGCCGGGCAGGGCAACCTCGCCGGCGACGCGTCGTTCCCGACCGCGGCGCGCACGGCGCTCGCCGACACCCAGCTGCGCCGCAACCTCGGGCACGCCACCGCGACGATCCGCGCCAAGCGCGCGGCCGTCGTGGGGGAGGTGCCCGACTGGGAGGCGCTGCGCGACGCGGGCGCCGCGCTCAAGGCCGCGACCATGGCCCGGCTGCCCGAGCTGCTCGAGCAGCTCGAGGCCAACGTCACCGCCCGCGGCGGCCACGTGCACTGGGCCCGCGACGCCGCGGAGGCCAACGCCATCGTCACCGACCTCGTGCGCGCCACCGGGGCCGACGAGGTCGTCAAGGTCAAGTCGATGGCGACCCAGGAGATCGGCCTCAACGAGGCCCTCGAGGCCGCCGGGATCGCGGCCCACGAGACCGACCTCGCCGAGCTCATCGTGCAGCTCGGCCACGACAAGCCCTCGCACATCCTCGTGCCGGCGATCCACCGCGGCCGGGCCGAGATCCGCGACATCTTCGTGCGCGAGATGCCGGGCGTCGACGCCTCGCTCACCGACGAGCCGGCGGTCCTCGCCGCCGCGGCCCGGGCGCACCTGCGTGAGGTGTTCCTGCGCGCCCGCGTCGCCGTGTCGGGCGCGAACTTCGCCGTGGCCCAGACCGGTTCGCTCGCCGTGGTCGAGTCGGAGGGCAACGGCCGGATGTGCCTGACCCTGCCCGACACCCTCATCACCGTCATGGGCATCGAGAAGCTCGTGCCGACCTGGCAGGACCTCGAGGTGTTCCTCCAGCTGCTGCCGCGCAGCTCCACCGGCGAGCGGATGAACCCGTACACGTCGACGTGGACCGGCATCACGCCGGGCGACGGCCCGCAGGAGTTCCACCTCGTCCTCCTCGACAACGGTCGCACCCGGGTGCTCGCCGACGAGCAGGGCCGCTCGGCGCTGCACTGCATCCGCTGCTCGGCCTGCCTCAACGTGTGCCCGGTGTACGAGCGGGTCGGCGGTCACGCGTACGGCTCGGTGTACCCGGGCCCGATCGGGGCGATCCTCTCGCCGCAGCTGACCGGCCTCGACGGTGGCACCGGCGACGCGCACCCCAACGACTCGCTGCCGTACGCGTCGTCGCTGTGCGGTGCCTGCTACGACGTGTGCCCGGTCAAGATCCCGATCCCGGACCAGCTCGTCCGGCTGCGGGCCGAGCACGTCGAGGCGCACGCCGACAGCCACCGCGTGCCGACGGCCGAGGCCGCCTCGATGCGCGCCGTGGCCTGGGTCATGGCCGACGCTGGCCGGTTCGCCCGGGCCGGGCGTGCGGCGACCAAGGCGCGCAAGGGGATCCGTGGCGGCAAGCCGGTGGTCCCGCTGCCGCCGCCGTTCTCCGGGTGGACCGCCTCGCGCGACCTTCCCGACCTGCCGGCCGAGACGTTCCGCGACTGGTGGGCCCGCACCCGGGGAGAGGGGGCCGGGTCGTGAGCGCCCGCGACGAGGTGCTGGCCCGCGTCCGCGAGGCCCTGGGCCCGACGCCTCCGGTGCCCGACGTGCCGCGCGGGTACCGACGCGTCGGCGAGCACGAGGCCGGGGCGCCGGCGCTCGTCGAGCAGCTCGTCGACCGCCTCGAGGACTACCGGGCCACCGTCGTGCGGTGCGGCGCGGACGACGCCTCGATCCGCGACGCCGTGACCTCCGCCATCTCGGCGGCCTTGTCCCGCAAGGGGCCCGGCGCCGACATCGATGACGCGCCGACCCTGCTGCACGCTCCGGGCCTGCCCGCCGTGTGGGTGGAGGGGCTCGGGTCCCGGCCCGACGACGGCACCCTCGCGGCCCGGGACCTCGACGCGGTCGCCGCGGTCGTCACCGCGTCGGTCCTCGCGGTGTCTGAGACCGGGACCCTCGTGCTCGACGGCTCACCCGCGTGCGGGCGTCGCGCCCTGACGCTCGTGCCCGACGTGCACGCCTGCGTCACCCGCGTCGCCGACGTCGTCCAGACCGTGCCCGAGGCGCTCGCCCGCCTCGACCCGATGCGTCCGCTCACGTTCGTCAGCGGGCCGTCGGCCACGAGCGACATCGAGCTGAACCGCGTCGAGGGCGTCCACGGCCCCCGCACGCTCGTCGTCGTCCTCGCCGGCTGAGCGAGTCGGGCGCGCCTTTCAGCGACGCCCGTACTTCTTGTGGACCGCCTGCCGGCTCACTCCGAGCGCGTCGGCGATCTCCGCCCAGGCCATCCCGCCGATGCGTGCCCGCCGCACGACGGCGGCCTCGGTGCGGTCGGCCGCCCGGCGCAGCTCTCGCGCTGCGACGAGGGCCACGCGGGGGTCGTCGTCCCCGGTCGCGAGTGCGGTGCGCACCACGTCGTCCACCTCCACCCGTCCGCTCCTTCGGTGTCAACCTGTGTTGACGACACTACGCTGCGGCGTCGAAGGTCGTCAACACAGGTTGACGAGGCTGGGGTCTGGACGATCTTCGCATCGCGGGAGGACCATGGAGGCGCATGGAGAGGGGTCGCCATGGACGTGCAGACCGGTTTCGAGCCACACGCCCCCGGCCGCGGTGCCGTGACGTCGTCGAGCCCGTGGGCCACCGCTGTGGCGGGGGACGGGCTCGCTGCCCACCTCGAACGGGTCCGGGCGCACCGGGCCGAGCTGCGCGAGTCGGTCTCGGCCGTCGGCTCGGCCCTCGACTCGCCCCTGGCCCGCGGCGGGATGTGGCGCGAACGCGTTCGCGCCGCCCTCGCCGAGCTGTCCCACGACTTCGACGACCACGTCCGCCTCACCGAGAGCAGCGGAGGCGTCTACGAGCGGGTGGCCCACGCGGCGCCGCGCCTCTCCGGCACGGCAGGGCGGCTCCGGGCCGAGCACGTCGACCTGCGCGACTCGATCCACGGCTACCTCGCCGTCCTCGAGCACGGCGGCACCATGGCCGACCTGCCGGTCTTCCGCGAGGAGGTCGCGCGGCTCGTGACGCGGCTCGTGCGGCACCGCAGCAAGGGCGACGACATGCTCCACGAGGCCTACGACGTCGACCTCGGCGGCTCCGACTGAACGGTCGACCTGATACGCCGAGGGGTATCATCGGGGAGTCCCGACCACACCAGGAGGCCCGTCGATGGAGCTCGACCAGGACGAGATGAAGGCCGTCGTCAAGCGGCTCAACCGCGCGCAGGGCCAGATCGGCGGCATCGTCCGCATGATCGAGGACGGCCGCGACTGCCAGGACATCGTCACCCAGCTCGCCGCCGTCTCCAAGGCGCTCGACCGGGCCGGGTTCGCCGTCATCGCCCTCGGCCTGCGCCAGTGCCTCGCCGACCCCGACAACAACGAGATGGACGTCGACACGATGCAGCGGCTGTTCCTGTCGCTGGCCTGACCCGATGGCGCTGCAGCTCTCGCACACCACCGTCAACGCCCTCGACGCCCACGCCCAGTCCGTCTGGTGGGCCGACCTGCTCGGCTACCACGAGGACCCCGACGACCCGAACGAGCCGGGCCACGAGGAGTGCATGATCTTCTCGCCCGACCGCTCGCACCGGCTGCTCTTCATCGAGGTCGGCGACGCCAAGCAGGGGCGCAACCGCGTCCACCTCGACCTGCGCCCCACCGACCGCCCGCGCGACGAGGAGGTCGCCCGCGTCGAGGCGCTCGGAGCGTGCGTCGTCCAGGACTGCCGCACCGCGGACGGCCGCGGCTGGGTCGTCATGGCCGACCCCGAGGGCAACGAGTTCTGCATCCTGCGCAGCGACGCCGAGCGCCGCGCGGCGGGCGACCTCTGAACCGGGGCGCCCGCCGGCAGCGACTCAGCCCACGGGCCGTTCGAGGTCGCTGGGCTCGAACCGCGGCCGGAGCGTGAAGCCCGACGCGCCGTCGGTGCTCGTGCGTGACGCGAGCACCTGGTGCAGCTGGATGCTGCCCTGCTCGAAGGACAGCCGCGAGCCGGCGAGGTAGAGCCCCCAGACGCGTGCCGTGCCGAGACCGGCGAGCTCGACGCACCGCTCCCAGTTCTTGGAGAGGTTGGCGTTCCAGGCCCCGCACGTGCGGGCGTAGTGCTCGCGGAGGTTCTCGTGGTGGCGCACCTCGAACCCCTCGTCCTCCATCACCCGGACGATGTCGCCGGACCCGGTGAGCTCGCCGTCGGGGAAGACGTACCGGTTGATGAAGCCGCGGGCCGGCAGCCCCGCGTGGCGGTTGTCCGACCGGTTGATGC
Organism: Actinomycetes bacterium; assembly: GCA_023389095.1. Classification (GTDB taxonomy): domain Bacteria; phylum Actinomycetota; class Actinomycetes; order Actinomycetales; family Dermatophilaceae; genus Monashia. Next base: position 1,393 of record JAEWFB010000007.1, on the reverse strand, counting down.
AGTGGTTGAGCAACCGGCCCTCGTCGCGCAGGCGCTCGCGCAGGAAGCGGAAGTAGGACGGGTAGTTGCGCACGCCGATGTGCTCGGTCAGGCCGATGGAGCTGATGGCGTCGAAGCCGCGCTCGGTGACGTCGCGGTAGTCGCCGTGACGCACCTCGGCGCGCCCGTCGAGGCCCTCGGCCGTGATGGCGCGCTGGGCCCACGTCGCCTGCTCGCGGGAGAGGGTGACCCCGAGGGCCGTGACGCCGTAGTGCTTGACCGCGTGGCGCACCATCCCGCCCCAGCCGCAGCCGACGTCGAGCAGCCGCATGCCCGGGCGCAGCCCGAGCATCTGCGCGACGAGGTCGTACTTGTACGCCTGCGCCTCCTCGAGCGAGGCGGTGTCGGTGGGGTAGCACGCGCACGTGTACGTCATCGACGGTCCGAGGACGAGCTCGTAGAAGTCGTTCGACACGTCGTAGTGGTGGCTGATCGCCTCGGCGTCGCGCACCCGACCGTGGCGCAGGCCGTGGCCGAGCCGCCGCAGCTGGCTCGGCGTCTCCTCGGGCGGGATCGGCGGCACGTGCAGGGCGTGGGCACCGACGAGCCGCGCCACCTCGAGCAGGTCGCGCCTCCCCGGGCGCCGGGGGTGCAGCCCGTCGCCGAGCAGCCGCAGCACCGTGTACGGGTCGCCCGGGTCGATGTCGTCGATGACGAGCTCGCCGAGCAGGTAGGCCCGCGCCAGGCCGAGGTCGCCGGGGGCCGTCACGAGGTGGTTCAGGGCCTCCGGCCCGGTGAGGCGCACGACGAGGCCGTCCGGGCTGCCCCCGGTCGACCCGTCCCACGCCACCAGCCGCACCGGGGCGTCCGGCCCGTAGACCCGGTCGAACGCCTCGCCCACCGTCAGCGTCGTCATCCTGCTCGCACCGCCTTCTCGTAGAGGGTCGGGAGCCGACCCGTCGGGTCGTACCTGTGCTTCGCGGCGGTGTACGCCGCCCCGCCGTAGAGATGCGCGAAGGTCTCCTCGTCGTAGTACGCGTCGGAGTAGAGCGACTTGTGGCCGCCGAGGCGGGTCACCTCGTCCTCGATGCGGCGGTTGACGTCGCCGTCGGCGGCCCCGGGCTCGATCGGGACGCTCGACCAGAACCCGACGTTGACGTACGGCTCGCCCCGGTGCATCGGGTAGAGCGGCCACGGCGTGCCATCGTCGGTTGTCCCGTTCCCACCTTGGGCGCCGGTGTCGCGCAACCGGATCGGGCAGAGCCAGACCGGCTCGATCGGGACCTCGCGCAGGAACCAGTCGACGAACTCGGCCGTGCGGTCGAGGGGGATCTCGACGTCCTGCACGACGCGCTCGCGGGCCGGCAGGCCGCGCAGCCGGTCGAGCCGGGCTATCGGGTGGTAGCGGTTCTCG
>JAEWFB010000002.1 GCA_023389095.1 Actinomycetes bacterium | reverse complement strand
GGCCGCCTCAACGTGCTGGCCAACATCGCCGGCAAGTCCTACGGGCAGATCTTCCGCGAGTTCGAGGGCACCCAGGACCCGAAGTCGGTCCAGGGCTCCGGTGACGTCAAGTACCACCTCGGCACCGAGGGCGAGTTCGTCGCCGAGGACGGCAGCAAGACGAAGGTCTACCTCGCGGCCAACCCCAGCCACCTCGAGGCCGTCAACCCGGTGCTCGAGGGCATCGTCCGCGCCAAGCAGGACCGCCTCAACCTCGCCGGCGAGGCCTTCACCGTCCTGCCCGTGCTCATGCACGGCGACGCCGCGTTCGCCGGCCAGGGCGTCGTGGCCGAGACGCTCAACCTCTCGCAGCTGCGCGGCTACCGCACCGGCGGCACGATCCACGTCGTCATCAACAACCAGGTCGGCTTCACCACCTCGCCGAGCAGCTCGCGCTCGTCGGTCTACGCCACCGACGTCGCGCGGATGATCCAGGCGCCGATCTTCCACGTCAACGGCGACGACCCGGAGGCGTGCGTCCGCGTCGCCGAGCTCGCCTACGACTTCCGCCAGGCGTTCAACAAGGACGTCGTCATCGACATGGTCTGCTACCGCCGTCGCGGCCACAACGAGGGCGACGACCCGTCGATGACCCAGCCGCTCATGTACAACCTCATCGAGGCCAAGCGCTCGGTCCGCAAGCTCTACACCGAGTCGCTCATCGGTCGCGGCGACATCAGCGTCGAGGACGCCGAGGCCGCGCTGCGCGACTACCAGCAGCAGCTCGAGCGCGTCTTCATCGAGACGCGTGAGGCCAAGAAGAGCGCCGCCGCAGCGGCGGCGGGCCAGGTTGACGCCGACAGCGACGCCCCCGACAACGCCGGCCTCGAGCGTCCCACCGCCCAGGTGCAGGACGACGCGCGCCCGGTGCGCTCGGCCACCGAGACGGGCGTCGCGGCCGCCGAGCTCGTCCACATCGGCGAGACCTTCGCGAACCCGCCGCAGGGCTTCACGATCCACCCGAAGCTCAAGCAGCTCATGGACAAGCGGGCCCAGATGGTCCACGACGGCGGCATCGACTGGCCGATGGCCGAGCTGCTCGCCTTCGGCACCCTCCTCAAGGAGGGCACGCCGATCCGCCTGGCGGGCCAGGACAGCCGCCGCGGCACGTTCGTGCAGCGGCACGCGGTGCTCATCGACAAGGACAACGCGGAGGAGTGGACGCCGCTGCTCTACCTCGGCGAGGGCCAGGCCCGGTTCTGGGTCTACGACTCGCTCCTGTCGGAGTACGCCGCGATGGGCTTCGAGTACGGCTACTCGGTCGAGCGACCCGACGCCCTCGTGCTCTGGGAGGCCCAGTTCGGCGACTTCGGCAACGGCGCGCAGACCATCGTCGACGAGTTCATCTCCAGCTCCGAGCAGAAGTGGGGCCAGCGCAGCTCGGTCGTGCTCCTGCTCCCCCACGGCTACGAGGGCCAGGGGCCGGACCACAGCTCCGCGCGCATCGAGCGCTACCTGCAGCTGTGTGCCGAGAACAACATGACGGTCGCCTACCCCTCGACCGCGGCGAGCTACTTCCACCTGCTGCGCCGCCAGGCCTACAACCGCCCGCGCACCCCGCTCGTCGTCTTCACCCCGAAGTCGATGCTGCGCAGCAAGGCGGCGGCCAGCGACGTCGAGGCCTTCACGACCGGTGGCTTCCGGCCGGTCCTGCCCGACCACGACGGCGTCACCGACCAGGTCACCCGGGTGCTCCTCGCGTCCGGCAAGATCGTCCACGAGCTCGACGCCGAGCGCGCCAAGCGCGGCGACCGCTCGACGGCCATCGTCCGCGTCGAGCAGCTCTACCCGATCCCGGTCGAGGAGATCGCCGAGGCCGTCTCGGCCTACCCGGGCGCCGAGCTCGTGTGGGTCCAGGACGAGCCGCGCAACCAGGGCGCCTGGCCGATCATGGCGCAGTGGCTGCACGAGGACCTCTGCGACGTCGGCGAGCAGCGTCCGTGGCGCGTCGTGGCCCGCAAGGCCGCCGCGTCGCCCGCCACCGGCTCCTCCAAGAAGCACGCCGTCGAGCAGGCCGAGCTGCTGGCGAGCGCGTTCGACCGCTGAGCCGACGCGTCCTGCACCTGCTCGGCAGGACGCCGGACCACGTTCCCGAGAAGGGCCCCCGCCGACCGTGGCGGGGGCCCTTCCGGCCTTCTCGGCCCGCCTCCGTCGGCCTGCGCGGCTGACGCGATAACCTCCCCACGTGTACTTCACCGACCGGGGCATCGAGGAGCTGGCGGCCCGTCGCGGCGAGGAGGAGGTCACCCTCGAGTGGCTCGCCGAGCAGCTGCGGGTCTTCGTCGACCTCAACCCCGAGTTCGAGGTGCCGGTCGAGCGCCTGGCCACCTGGCTCGCCCGGCTGGACGACGACGAGGACTGAGCCGTGACCGACAGCAGCGACAGCGACACCCGAGACCCGTACGGCGTGGGCCCGGCCTACCCCTCGTCGCACACCCAGTTCACCGACTCGACGCCGACGCGGTACCCGGCGGAGGCGCCCGAGCCCGTCGAGGCTCCCCCGGCCGAGGAGGCGGCGCCGTACTACACGCCGAGTGTCGAGCTGAGCGTCTCCGAGGGCGTGCGCGACGTCGGCATGGTCTTCGTCGGCGCGTCGCAGACGGCCGGCTACGGCGATCCCAAGGGCCTGGGCTGGGTGGGGCGCGTCGTCGCGCGCACGCAGCACCCCGACCTCGACCTCACGGCCTACAACCTCGGTGTCCGGGGCAACACCTCCGGTGACGTCGTGGCGCGCTGGGGCGTCGAGTGCCACCCGCGCTGGAAGGGCCGCAG
>JAEWFB010000629.1 GCA_023389095.1 Actinomycetes bacterium | reverse complement strand
GGCGTTGGCGGCGCTCGCTGCCCTCGCGGTCGTGTTCGGCATCTCGCTGGCCGCGGTGCGCCTCACCCACCACGGGCCACGCGACGCCGCGTCGGCGGCCACCGGGGGCGGCGCGTCCCCCCTGCCGCGGGCGGCGGCGACGCCGGTCACCTCGCTCGCCGGCCTCACTGCGCCGACCGGCGACCCCGAGCTCCCCTCCCTGTCGGCCCTGCACCCACGACGCGGGAGCGCGGTGCAGGCGGCCGGCCCGTTCGACGACCGCCTGACGCTCACCGGCCTGCGCTTCGACGGCACCGCCGTCCACGCCTCGGCCCGCATCACGTCGGATGTCAGCGATCTGCTCGAGTTCGCTTCTCGCGCAGGCTTCTACGACGCGTCCGGTCGCCTGGTGGCCACCGGAACCTACACGTACCACCTCGACGAGGACCACCCCGACGCCCACACCGGCGCACCCGACGAGGTGAGGACCTTCAGCATCCCGGTTCCCGCCGGGGCACGGGGTTCGGCGGTGTCGGCCGCCGTGGGCGTGACGGTCCTCGTCAACGAGTAGCCGCGTTCCTCGATCGGGCTCCTGCCCGCGCTCCTACTCCGACTCCAGGAGCCTCTTCGCGGTGTCGAGGGCGGCCATCTCGCCGTCCATCGACTTCTGCACCGGCCCGGCCATGACGAGCTTCTTCAGGCCGCCGAGCTGCGCCGACAGCGAGAAGGTGACCTCCGTCGAGGTGGGTCCCGCGCTCGTGAACGCGTAGGCACCCTGGGGGCGGGCGGGTCCGGCGACGACCGTGAAGGCGTAGGCGGACGGCGGGGCGTAGCCGGTCACCTCGATGTCGGCCGCGATCCCCCGGCCGCCGGGCCCGGCGACCACCTGGTGGATCCGGGCGCCCGTCCCCATCTCGGCCGGGCCGTCGATCTCCCTGACGTGCGGGCGCCACCGCAGGTCGTTGGACGGTGTGGTGAAGAAGGCGAACACGGCCTCGATCGGCCGGTCGATGACGATGGTGCGTCGTGCGGCTGGCATCTCGCGTCCTTCGACAGTGGGTCGCTGGACCCCGATTCTTTCCGCTCGTCGGGCGCCGCCACAAGCCCATGTCGCGTTCTCGGGCGGCGTCGCCACGGGTGCCCGCTCGACCGCGACCTCAATCCGGATCTACCTTGGGTCATTCCTCCAGAGCCCCTGATCCCGGCAGGAGAGACCATGACGCAGCCCACGACCCTCGACGCCGACGGCAAGCTCCGCGTGCGCGACGCGCTCATCGCTCACGCCGAGTCCGCGCTCGCCGCCCTGACGACCCAGTCGACCGCCGAGCGCGACGCCGCGCGGGCGGACCCCCATTCCGTCCCCGAGTCCGGCGACGCGTCGCAGTCGAGCGAGGCGGGCGACCTCGAGGGGCTCTTCGAGCGGTCCGCCGCGCACGCGCGCGAGTCCCTCGACGCCATCCGCGGGCTCGACTTCGCGCCGACCGACGCCGTCCGTCCCGGTGCCGTCGTCGGTTTCGGCGGCGACCGCTACGTCGTCGGCGCCAGCAGCGACGGGTTCGACTGCGACGGTGTCGCCTACGAGGGCATCGGCGCCGGCTCCCCTGTCTACGCGGCCATCGCGGGCAAGCGCGAGGGCGACACGTTCACGTTCCGCGGCCAGGAGCATCGCATCGACCTCGTACTCTGACCGACGCGCGCGGCCGACGTCGTCGCGGGGCCGACTGGCGCTTTGCCGGGTTCCGGAACGTTCGCCGGCCCGCGGGTGTCACCATCTGCGCAGGCAGGTACCGGACCGACCGGTACCGGACCGACAGGGGTGCGCGATGGGTGACGAGGTCCGACCACGGGTGGCGCGGAGGCGGCGCGTGCGGTGGCTGGCGGCCGCAGCGGCATCGGCGGTACCACTCCTCGCCGGCTGCGGCCACACGGTCGCCCCGGCCACCGCGCCACCCGGCCGCACCTTCGTGGGGGTCGTCCCGGCGGACCCGGACCCGGCCAGGGCGGCCGCCCCGAGCACTCCGAGCACCTCGAGCACGTCGAGCACCACGTCGGACGCCGTGCCCGAGGACCTCATGGTGCAACGCCGCACGTGGGGTGGACTGTGCGCCCAAGGGGGCGTGCGGCAACACCCTGGTCGTCACCGCGTCCGGCTCGTGGGTGCTTCTCGCGCAAGGCAAGAGCACGAACGGGACCCTGTCGCACGCGCAGCTCGCCGACCTCGTGAGCGCGGTCCGCGCCACGCAGCTGGACCGGGCCACGGGCGTCCCGGACTGCGCGGCGAACCGCGACGGCACGTCGGTGGCCTACGTCTGGATCCTCGCCGGGGTCAGGGGGTCGGCCTCGTCGTGCGAGCACCCGATCGACCTGGACGACCCCCTGACCGTCGAGATCGAGAAGGTCGCGCACGCCGTCATCCCCTGACGCTGCAGGTCGACCCCCTGGTCGTGGGGGCGGGACGCGGCTCGGCTCCGTCAGCCCGTATGGCGCCGGCGGCCAGAGGGGCCGGTCGCGGGCCTACTTCCACCGGAAGTGGACGAAGACCCGGCCGAAGTTGTCGGAGTCCTTCTCCACCCGGTGGTAGAGGGGCTTGATGTCCTTGCGGTCCAGGAAGCGCAGCACCCGCTTCTTGAGCTGGCCCGAGCCCTTCCCGGGGATGATCTCCACCAGCGGTGCCTTCTTCTGGATCGCCTCGTCGATGATCGCGCGAAGGGCTCGGTCGATCTCGTCCCCCCGGTTGTAGATGTCGTGCAGGTCCAGCTTCAGCTTCACACCACGATCCTGCAGCACCGACGCGGGTAGCGGGAGGCGTCCGGCCCTCGACTCGGGTGACCAGCGCACACTGGTGTGATGGCGACATCTCGCCGACCGGGCCGGCGGACCAACCTCGCCCTGCTCGTGCTCCTGGTGGGCTCCTTCGTGACCGGCGCGGTGGCCTTCGGGGTCGGCGCCCCGCCCGCGGCCAGGGCGGTCGCCGTGGCCCACGGCCTCCTCGGCCTCGGCATCCTCGTGCTGGTGCCGTGGAAGACGGTGATCGTGCGGCGTGGCCTTCGGACCGGAGGCACGCACGCGGTCGGGGTCGCGCTCGCCGTCGTCCTGGCCGTCAGCCTGGTCGCCGGGATCGTGCACGCCGGTCTCGCTCGGTTCGAGGTCGCCGGGGTCTCCGCGCTCACCGTGCACGTCGCAGCCGCCGTGGTCGCCGTGCCGCTCGCCGTGAGCCACGTGGTCCGTCGGCGGCAGCGACTCCGGCGCACGGACCTCTCCCGACGCACCGTGCTGAGGGC
>JAEWFB010000558.1 GCA_023389095.1 Actinomycetes bacterium | reverse complement strand
ACCGCAGCCTGCGCGACGGCGAGCGTCGCCCCGCCGCCGAGTCCCGCCAGGACCCGGCGGCGCGCGATCCGGCTGACGCGTTCGCCGGCCGGCTGTGCCACCACCGCGGTGCCGCCCGCCGCCTGCTCGGTCGTGTCCGACGTCTCGGTGTCCGACATCTCGATCGTCTCCTCGGTCGCCGTCACGGCTCAGCGGAAGTGGATGAAGTTCGACGGCCAGGACGACGTGCCACGGGTCAGGATGCGGCGACCGCTCATCGAGGTGTACGTGACGCCGAGGACGGTGCCGCCGTAGCCGCTCTCGGAGATCGCGATCTTCGTGCCGTCGGAGCTGACCCAGTCGACGTAGGCGACGTGGTTGCTGTTCCACTGCGCGATGGTCCCGACCTTCGGCTTCTGGTCCACGACGAAGCCCTTGGCGCGCGCCCGGTCGTCCCACGTGGCGGCGTTCCCGAGGTTGCCGGGGTTCGGGATGCCGTCGCGGGAGAGGCGGTAGGCGGAGAAGTTCGTGCAGTTGTTGCCCCACGCGTCGACCGGGTAGCCCCAGGCGCTCTGCCCGTGGTAGCCGAAGCGGCTGATGCAGGTCTGGGTCGCGCGCGAGTAGCAGGACCAGCTGCGCGGCCCGGGTCCGCCGGTGATGGCCCACACGAGCTTCGGGCCGTTGTAGACCGCTACGTTCGCGTCGCCCAGCATCCGCACGAACGCCCCTGCGGCGTCGGTGGTGCTCGTCGACCACAGGACCGACCCGGTACGCGACTGGACGACGAGGCTGCCGTCGGTGCGCATGACGGCGACGTTGCCCGTGCCCGACGTCAGCGTCGACCACTGCAGGCGGCCCGCCGAGGTCGTCACGACGAGGTTGCCGTCGGTGCGCATCGTGAGCCGCCACGACGTGTTGACCGACTGGAGCGACTCGCCGGCGCGGAGCGACTGGCCCGACAGCAGGCGGTCGTAGCGGATGCCGCGGTGGTCCCACACGGGGGTGGACCCCTGGCGTGCCACCAGCAGACCGTCGTCCCCGAGCGTCAGGTCGGCGCCCTTCCAGCCGGCGGTGGCGCTCTGCCAGGCGACCGCGCCGGTCGAGCGCAGGACGACGACGTTGCCGTCGGCCCTCACCGTGAGCCGGTTGCCCGAGCCCGTCGTGCCCGTCGACCAGACACGGGCCGTGCCCTTGGCCAGGACGGCGTCGCCGTTGGTCTGCATCGTCAGCGTGTAGCCGCCCCGGGGCGACCGCATCGAGGTGCCGGCCGTGAGGATCTGGCCGTTCTTCAGCGTCGCACCGGCGTCGTAGAGGAAGGCGTTGGCCTTCGTGACGCTGCCGGCAGGCGTCGTGACGGCGATCGGGACGAAGCCCGTGGAGGTGCGGGCCGGGACGACCGCCGTGATGCGCGTGGCCGAGACCCGTGTGAACGAGGTCGCCTTCACGCCGCCGATGAGCACCGAGGAGGCGTTCTGGAACGACGTGCCGGTCAGCGTCACCGTGGTGCCGCCGGCGAGCCCACCCGAGGAGGGCGCGACGAGCGTCACGACCGGCGGGTCCTGGTAGGTGAAGGCGTTGGCCGCCTGGGCGGCAGAGGCGCCACCCGGCGTCGTCACGACGAGGTTGACGACGCCCTCGCCGCGCGGCGGGACGGTCACTGTCAGCGTCGTGGCGGACACCCGGGTGAACGACGTGACCGGGGTGCCGCCGAAGGTGACGGCGCTGACGCGGTCGAACGCCGAACCCGTGACGGTGACGGTCGTGCCGCCCTTGGTGCGCGAGAGCGCCGGCGTCAGGGCGGTGACGGTCGGGACGGCCTGGTAGTCGAACCGGGCCGCGGGCCCGGTGGCCGACGTGCCGCCGGGTGCCACGACGCGGACGTCGACGCCGGCGGCTGCGTGCGCCGGCGTGGTGACCCGCACCTGGGTGTCGGAGACCCGGACGAGGCCGGTGCCCGGGACCCCGTCGAACGTGACCGCCTGCGTGCGGCCGAGCGTCGTCCCGGTGACCGTGACCACGGTGCCGCCGCGCAGCGGGCCGGCCGGCACGGACAGGGCGGTGAGGCGCGGGGCCGGCTCGTAGGTGAAGGTCGCGGCCGGGACGTCGGGGGACGTGCCGTTGGCGTTGATGGCGCGCACCGGCACCGAGCCGGCGACGTGCGCCGGCGTCGTGACGCGCAGGGTCGTCGGCGAGACGAGCACGAGGTTGCGCCCGGCGGTCGAGCCGAACCGGACCGAGGCGACGTCCTCGAGGTGCGTGCCGGTGATGGTGAGGACCGTGCCGCCGGCGAGCGGGCCGGCGTCGGTGGAGAGCTGGGTGATCGCCGGGGGTGCGCCGTACGTGAAGCGACCGGCGGTGGAGGCCGGGGACGTACCGCCCGGCGTCGTGATCCGGATGTCGACGGGACCCGCGGCGTGGGCCGGTGCGGTCGCCCGGACGGTCGTCGCGGAGACGCGGGTGTAGCCGGCCCACGTCGTGCCGAACCGGACTCCCGACGCGAGGCCGAGGCCCGTGCCGGTGATGGTCACGACGGTGCCGCCCTTGGTCGGCCCCGTCGGCGGGGCGATGGCGGTGACGGTCGGCGCGGGCTGGTAGGAGTACCGGCCGTTCGCGACGACGGCGCTCGTGCCGTCCGGGGTCGTGACCCGCACGTCGACGGTGCCGGCCGGGCGCGCGGGAGTGAGGACCCGCACGGACGTCGCGGACAGCCGCGTCACCGACGGGGCGCGGGAGGCTCCGAACCACACGGTCGAGGCGCCGGTCAGCCCGCTCCCGGTGAGCGTCACCGACTGGCCGCCGGTGGTGGGGCCCGCGGTGGCGGACAGCCCGGTCAGGACCGGGACGGTGCCGTAGCGGAAGCGCGTGGCCGTGACCGCCGCGGACGTGCCACCGGGCGTCGTGACCCGCACGTCGACGAGGCCCGCGGCGTGGGCGGGCGCGACGACGCGCAGCTCGGTGGCCGACACCCGCGCGACGATCCGTGCGGCCGTCGTTCCGAAGCGCACGGCCGAGGCGCGGTAGAGACCGGTGCCGGTCAGGGTCACCGCCGTGCCGCCGCCCGTCGACCCGGCCGCCGTCGACAGCCGAGTCACGGTGGGGACCGCCTCGAAGGCGAACGTCGCGCGGAGGCTCTGCGGGGAGGACCCGGACGCGTTCGAGACCCGGACGTAGACGACGCCCGCCGGTCGGGCGGGCGTCGAGAGGCGGATCCGCGTCGCCGAGACGCGTTGGATGCGGGTGACCGCGGTGCTGCCGAACCAGGCCTTGGTCGCCGACCCGACGGCCGGGCCGGACAGGTCGACGCTCGTGCCACCACGCGTCGGACCGGCGACGACCGACAGGCTGACGGCGCCGGGGGTCGCGGCC
>JAEWFB010000396.1 GCA_023389095.1 Actinomycetes bacterium | reverse complement strand
GCCTTCCGGCCCGCGCCCGGGGCGTCGGTGACCATCTCGGGGGCCAAGCACGGCTTCACCATCTCCAACCAGAGCTGGATCACCGTCTCCGGCTTCACGATCCAGGGCTCCACCAAGGACGGCATCTACGTCTACAACGCCACCGGCGTCACGCTGTCGGGCAACACGGTGAGCACCTCGGGCCAGCGGGTCTCGGGTTCGACGGCCTACGGGATGTACCTCAACGCGATGACCTCCTCGGTCGTGAGCAACAACCTCGTGACGAACAACTCGGCGTCGGGCATCTTCCTGACCAACGGCTCCACCGGCAACCAGCTCGTCGGCAACGAGAGCTCTTGGAACGCCTACGGATACGTGCGCAACGCGGTCGGGATCGATCTGCGTTCACCCGGCAACCTCGTCAAGGGCAACCGGGTGCACGACAACGAGGACTCCGGCATCCAGTCGTACCCAGGCGGCGACAACAACACGATCGTCGACAACGCCAGCTACCACAACATGGGGTTCACGACCGCTGCCCTGACCAACTGCAGTCCGCCACCCACCGGCAACACGTCCGGGTGCATCACGGGCGACCACGGCATCGACGACTACGGCGTCACCGGCAGCTCCGTCGTGGGCAACACCGTCGTCGGCAACGTCAGCGCCGGCATCAACCTCGAGGGCGTGGCCGACGGCACCTCCACCGGTTTCACCATCGCCGACAACGTCGCGGTCGACAACGCGATCGGCTGCCCCGACGGTCTGGGCGGCACCGTCAAGTGCCCGCGGACGCGGGGCAACATCCGGGTGGACGCCACCTCCCAGCTCGGGACGAGCCTCGACGTCGACCTCGTCAACCTCAGCACCGCCGGCACGATGATGGTCTGGGGGGCGACGTCCTACGCGTCCCTGGCCGCCTTCCAGGCCGCGAGCGGGCAGGAGCCGAACGGGCTGCAGGCCGACCCGCTGCTGGGCAACCCCGCCGGCGGCGACCTCACCCTCCGCGCCGGCTCACCGGCCATCGACTCGGCGAACTCGAACGCCCCGGGCGAGCCGTCCACCGACGCGGCCGGGCAGGCACGCGTCGACGACCCGGGTACGCCGAACACCGGCGTCGGGGTCCGCGCCTACGACGACCGCGGCGCCTACGAGTACCAGCCCGGGACAGGGGGCACGCCATGAGCCCGACCAACCGACACCTCCTGCGCCGCCACCGGTGGACCGGCGTCCTGCTCGCCGTCGGTGTCGCCGTCACGACGGCCGTCGCCGCGAACGGTGCCACCCGCGACGCCGGCAGCGCGCCGGCGACTGCGGCCGGCTCACCGCCAGCCTCCTCGCTCGTGGCGGACTGCGCCTCGATGGGGCCCCTCCTGTCCGCGGGGGCGGGTGCCCTGGCGCCCGGCACCACGGCAGGCACGGTGACCGGCGCGCGTGGACGCGCCGTCACCCTGGCGCGGTCGACGACCTCCGACGACGTCCGGGAGCGGGTGCAGAACCTCGCCGACGACCTCGCCGCCTACCGCGTCGCCCTGGCCGCGAAGGCGTCGGGGGACCAGGCGCAGCGGCGCGCCGACATCGGCGTGATGGTCCGCGACGACGTGGCCGCGCTGCGACGGCTCTGCGGGCGCTAAAGCGTCCGGGCGAGGACGCCGCGACGACGAAGGCCCCGCACCGATGGTGCGGGGCCTTCGTCCGTACTGCGAACCTGGGGTGAGTGACGGGACTTGAACCCGCGGCCACCTGGACCACAACCAGGTGCTCTACCAGCTGAGCTACACCCACCATGCATGCCGCGAGCCGGGCCCGAGGGCTCGGCGTCGTGGGACAGCGACGCCAATCGTACACGGCCCCAAGGGGTGCTCGTGACCACCGTCGCGAGCGGGCCGCGACGCGTCAGTGCTCGATGACGTGCGGCTGCGCGAGCGCCTTGGCGGTGGCGCTGTCCGGTCCCGGCTGCGGCACGAAGACCGCCTGGCGGTAGTAGCGCAGCTCGGCGATGGACTCGCGGATGTCGGCCAGCGCGCGGTGCCCGCCGGACTTCTTCGGCGCGTTGAAGTACACGCGCGGATACCAGCGTCGGGACAGCTCCTTGATCGAGCTGACGTCGATGATCCGGTAGTGCATGTACTGCTCGAGCTCGGGCATGTCGCGGGCGAGGAAGCCGCGGTCGGTGGCCACGGTGTTGCCGCCGAGCGGGGCCTTGCGCGGCTCGGGCACGAAGGTGCGCACGTAGTCGAGGACGAGGTCCTCGGCCTCCTTCATCGTGACGCCGCCGGCGAGCTCCTCGATGAGGCCGGAGGTCGTGTGCATGTCACGGACGAAGTCGTCCATCTGCGCCAGCGCCTCGTCGGGGGGCCGGATGACGACGTCGACCCCCTCGCCGAGCTGGTTCAGCTCGAAGTCCGTGACGAGGGCCGCCACCTCGACGAGGGCGTCCGACTGCAGGGACAGCCCGGTCATCTCGCAGTCGACCCAGATGATGCGGTCCGCGATGGCGCGGTGGTTCGTCTCGCTCACCGGACCACCATAGAGGCTGCGCGCACGCCCCCACGGCGCTGTTCGCGCCCACGCCCGTGCCGTTGGCCCTGCACTAGCCTTCGGCCATGACCTCAGGGGACACGACGACGGGGCCGCCGCAGTGGCACGCGGCCCGCAACCCGACGCGTCGGCCGGTGCTGCGCTCGTTGCTGACGCTCGGCGTCGTGGCCTCGGTGTTCCTCGTGTGCCTGCTCGTCCTCGTCGGCATCCTCGGTGAGCGGCTCACGGCCCAGGTCATCATCACCTCGGCCCTCATGGCGGTCATCCCGCTGTTCGTCATCGTGCCGACCTACCTCTGGCTCGACCGGTACGAGGCCGAGCCCACGCGCTACCTCGTCTTCGCGTTCCTCTGGGGCGCGCTCGTCGCCGTCGTCGGAGCCTTCTTCCTCAACACGTTCGGCCTCAAGCTGCTCGTCGAGTCGCAGTGGACCGACCCGCTCGCGACCGGTGCCGTCTACATCGCGCCCGTCGTCGAGGAGACCCTCAAGGGCCTCGGGATCCTGCTCATCTTCCTGTTCCGGCGGCGCGAGTTCGACGGCATCATCGACGGCATCGTCTACGCGGGGCTCATCGGCGCCGGCTTCGCCTTCAGCGAGAACATCCTCTACCTGGGCCAGGCCTACGACGAGTCCGGCGGCGAGGGGCTGACCGCGACCTTCCTCGTCCGGGGGCTGATGGGCCCGTTCGGGCACCCGCTCTTCACGTCCCTCACCGGCATCGGCATCGGCATCGCCGTGTCCGCCCGCCGCCCGGCCACGCGGGTCCTCGCCGTCGTCGTCGGCTGGGTCTGCGCCATGGTGCTGCACGGCCTGTGGAACCTCTCGGCCCTCGCCGGCATGCAGGGTTTCTTCGAGGCCTACGCCACCTACCAGGTGCCGCTCTTCCTCGCCTTCGTCGGCTTCCTCGTCTGGCTGCGCCGCCGCGAGGGCCGGCTCATCGGGCAGTACCTGTCGCCGTACGCCGACGCCGGCTGGCTGACCCACGCCGAGGTCACGATGCTCTCGCAGCTGCGCCTGCGCCGGGCCGCTCGGCAGTGGGCGAGCCAGACCGGCGGCCGGCCGGCGAAGCGCTCGATGGAGGCGTTCCAGGACAGCGCGAGCGACCTTGCCCTGCTTCGCTCCCGGCTCGTGCACGGCACCGCCGAGTCCGACGCGCAGCAGCGCGAGCTCGTCCTGCTCGAGGCGATCACCGCCCACCGGCGCGCCTTCGTCGGCTCGCCCGTCACCTGACCCGTCACCTGACCCGTCACCTGACGCTGCTCGTGCGGCGCGGGAGCGCGGGAGCGGCCGGGCGGATGCCTATCATTGGACGGCGCCCGCAACGGGCTGTGCCCCTGTAGCTCAGCGGATAGAGCAAGAGCCTTCTAATCTCTTGGTCGCAGGTTCGAGTCCTGCCGGGGGCGCGTGCCGGCCGCGACCAGGCCGCTGTCGACCACGGCCCGGTCCGTGTCGGCGAGAACACCACGAAACCGATACCGAGCGTCCGAAACACGCCGTTCGTCCGGTTTGGATGTAATGGCGTGACACGGGAGGATTGGGACGTGGCAGGTGAGACAGGGGTGGGTGGCGCCCGCCTCCTATCGGCGGTGGGGGCGCTGCGGGCTGCGATCGACGACGTCGCGTTCCCGCTCGACCTGCCGAGCGCCGACGCCGCGCGGCTGACGCGCCGTCGTCTGCTGGCCCAGCTCGACGACTACGTCATCCCGCGCGTCGCCGCGCTCGATGCCCCGCTGCTGGCGGTCGTCGGCGGCTCGACGGGTGCGGGCAAGTCGACGCTCGTCAACTCCCTCGTCGGTCGCGAGGTGACGCTGCCCGGCATCCTGCGCCCGACGACGCGCTCGCCCGTGCTCGTGCACCACCCCGACGACGAGCGGTGGTTCGCCGGGCCGCGCATCCTGCCGGGCCTGGCCCGGATCACCGGCCGGCACAACGCCTCCGACGGTCCCGGGGCCCTGCGCCTCGTGCCCACCGACGCCGTCGCCGCGGGTCTGGCCGTCATCGACGCCCCCGACGTCGACAGCGTCGTCGAGGCCAACCGCGACCTCGCGGGCCAGCTGCTCGCCGCCGCCGACCTCTGGGTCTTCGTCACGACGGCCTCCCGCTACGCCGACGCCGTGCCGTGGGCGCTGCTGCGCGACGCGTCCGAGCGAGGTGCGTCCGTGGCGATCGTCCTCGACCGCGTCGCCGCCGACGCCGTCGACGACATCCGCACCCACCTCGCCTCGATGCTGCGCGAGCAGGGCCTCGGCACCGCCCCGATCTTCACCATCGTCGAGTCGCCGCTGCACGACGGGCTCCTGCCCGACGACCAGACCGCCCGGCTCAAGGGCTGGCTGGCCGCGCTCGCCGGCGATGCGACCTCGAGGGCTGCCGTCGTGCGCCAGACCCTCGACGGCGCGCTCGACGTCCTCACCGGACACGTCGAGACCGTCGTCGATGCCATCGACGCCCAGGGCGAGGCCGCCTGCGCCCTCAACGGCGCCGCCTCGAGCGCCTACGCGCAGGCCGTCGACGCGGTCCGCGACGGCGTCACCGACGGGACCCTCCTGCGCGGCGAGGTCCTGGCCCGCTGGCAGGAGTTCGTCGGCACGGGGGAGTTCTTCCGTCAGGTGGAGTCGACCGTCTCGCGGGTCCGCGACCGGTTCGCGGCCTTCCTCAAGGGCGGCCCCGCCAAGGCCGACGAGCTCGGCGAGGCCCTCCAGTCCGGCGTCGCCGCCCTGGTCGCCGACCGGGCCGAGGTGGCCGCCCGAACCGCCACCCGCGCGTGGCGCGGCCTGCCCGGCGGCGAGCAGCTGCTCACCACGCACCCGGGACTCAAGCGCTCGGCCCTCGACCTCGACGACCGCATCGCCCGCCTCGTGCGCGACTGGCAGGGCGACATCCTCACCATGGTGCGCAACGAGGGCCGCGACCGTCGCACCACCGCCCGGATCATGGCCTACGGCGTCAACGGTCTCGGCGTCGTCCTCATGCTCGTGACCTTCGCCAGCACGGCGGGCATCACCGGGGCGGAGGTCGGCATCGCCGGGGGCACGGCCGTCGTCGGGCAGAAGCTGCTCGAGGCCGTCTTCGGCGACCAGGCCGTGCGCGACCTCGCCCGCCAGGCCCGCGAGCAGCTCGTCGAGCGCGTCGAGGCGCTCTACGCCGCCGAGCAGACCCGTTTCGAAGGAGCCGTCGACACCGTGGAGCCGGACACCGACCACGCCACCGCACTGCGCAAGGCGGCCGCGGCCGTGCAGGACGCCCGATGAGCCCCATCCGGATGGGCCGGGCCCAGGGGGCGCGGGTCGGCGCCGCCGAGCTGGGCACCCGCACCACCGCCC
Source organism: Actinomycetes bacterium (assembly GCA_023389095.1). Taxonomy (GTDB): domain Bacteria; phylum Actinomycetota; class Actinomycetes; order Actinomycetales; family Dermatophilaceae; genus Monashia. The sequence continues at coordinate 994 of JAEWFB010000396.1, read as the reverse complement.
TGTCCCGGGCGATCCTGTCCGGTGGCGAGCAGCTCGACGCCGCCGAGTCCGACCGCGCCCGGCGCGTCGTCGACCGCGCCGTCGAGCGCTCGGGCATCGGCGCCGACCACACGGTCGTCGCCCTCGCCGGGGCCACCGGCAGCGGCAAGTCCTCCCTCTTCAACGCGATCGTCGGTGCCGACGTCGCGACGATCGGGGCGCGCCGCCCGACGACGTCCAAGCCGACCGCCGCCGTCTGGGGCGACACCGACGCCACGCGCCTGCTCGACTGGCTCGGCGTCAAGGCCCGCCACGGCGTCGGTCCGGTGACCACGAAGAAGCCGGAGACGCCTGAGAAGCCGGAGGAGCAGGAGAAGCCGGATGCCTTGGGCGACAAGGGTTCCGACGCGTCGGCCGAGGCCGCGGTGCCGGCGGTCACGGGAGTGGCCGGGGTCGCGGGAGTCGTCGGGTCGCTCGACGGGCTCGTCCTGCTCGACCTTCCCGACTTCGACTCCCGCGAGCAGGCCCACCGTGACGAGGCCGAGCGCATCCTCGGCCTCGTCGACGTGTTCGTGTGGGTCACCGACCCGCAGAAGTACGCCGACGCTCGGCTGCACGACGAGTTCGTCGCCCACCTCTCGCACCACGACGCCGTGACGCTCGGGGTGCTCAACCAGGTCGACCGGCTCCCGAAGGACGCGACGGCGACCCTCACCGCCGACCTCGCCAAGCTCCTCGAGGCCGACGGCGTGAGCCGCCCCGCCGTTCTCGCCACCTCGACCGTCACCGGTCAGGGCGTCGCCGAGCTGACCCAGCGGATCGCCAACGTCGTCGCCGGCCACGCCGCCGCGCGCCAGCGGCTCAGCGCCGACGTTGTCGCGGCCGCAACGACGCTGCGCCACGGCGTCGCCGACCACGAGCCCGAGGTCGCCCGACTCCCGCGCGCCGAGCTCGACGCCGCCGAGTCCGACCGCGCCCGGCGCGTCGTCGACCGCGCCGTCGAGCGCTCGGGCAT
>JAEWFB010000390.1 GCA_023389095.1 Actinomycetes bacterium | reverse complement strand
GGCCGCGAGGTCCTCGAGCAGCCACAGCGGGTGCGGGCCCATGTCGAGGTCGACGAGCCACATGGCGTCGTACTTCGCGGACTTGGGAAAGGCGTCCTTCGTCAGGTGGTCCAGCGCAGGCATGCCCTGATCCTCCCCGTCATGCGACGCGGCGTCGACCGAGATCCAGGGGACGGGCGGCCGGTTCGCACTCAGGGGGTGCGGACGAGGTCGTCGGGGGTGAGCGCGGCGACGGACGTGCGGCCGGTGAGGGCCAGCTGGAGGTCGAGCTCGGCCCGCAGGTTGCGCAGCACCTCGGCGACGCCGCTCGCGCCGGCCAGCGCCAGCCCGTAGACGTGGGGCCGACCGACGCCGACCGCGCTGGCTCCCAGTGCGAGGGCCACGAAGGCGTCTGCGCCGCAACGGATCCCGCTGTCGAACACGATCGGCATCGCGGAGCCGGCGCCGCGGACCGCGTCGACGACGCCCGGCAGCGCGTCGAGGGCCGCCACGGACCGGTCGACCTGCCGCCCACCGTGGTTCGACACCCACAGACCATCGACGCCCTCGTCGACGGCACGCAGGGCGTCGTCGGGGTGCAGGACACCCTTGAGCACGACGGGCAGGCTCGTGAGGGCGCGCAGGCGGGGCAGGTCCTCCCACGTCAGCGACGGCCGGCTGAAGACGTCGAGGAACACCTCGACGGCGGCCCGCGGTTCGGCCGACGTGAGGTTGCGGCGCGTGTCGCCCGGGTGGTTGCGGCTCATCGACACCAGCGTCGACACCGCGGCCGGCGTGGGGCGTGGACGCTCTTGGGCGCCAGCCGATTCCGCCGCAGCGACCCGCTCCGCCACGAGCCGGCGGAACACCGGGTCGGACGTGTACTGCGCGATGCCCTCACCGCGGGCGAAGGGCAGGTGCCCGAGGTCGAGGTCGCGTGGACGCCAGCCGAGGTGGGGGGTGTCGAGGGTGACGACGAGCGCCTCGCTGCCGCAGGCCTCGGCGCGTGACACGAGGCTCTCGACGAGGTCGTCGTCGCTGCTCCAGTACAGCTGGTACCAGTGGCCGGTCCCGCCGAGCTCGCGCGCGACGTCCTCCATCGGCACGGATGCCTGGGTGCTCAGCACCGGTGTCACGCCCTGCTCCCGCGCACCCCGGGCCACGGCGAGGTCGGCGTCGGCGTGCGCCATCGACAGCACGCCGATGGGGGAGACGAGGAACGGCGAGGCGTGGCGGCGGCCGAACAGCTCGACGGACTGGTCGCGCTCGCGGGTGTCGACGAGCATGCGCGGCACCACCTGCCACCGGTCGAAGGCGTCGCAGTTGGCGCGCGCGGTGGCCTCGGAGCCCGCCGACCCTGCGATGTAGGCGAACCCGCGCCTCGACATGACGCGTCGGGCGGCCGCCTCGAGCTGCGTGCCGTCGGTGGGGACGCCGGGCCGTCGACCGAACGCGCCTGCCCGGTAGATCGCCGACTGCACCGCGCGTCCGAGTCCTGTCTCAGGCATCGGGCCTCCTCCTCACCCTCACCACGTCACCGACACCGTGTCACGCCACCAGCGCTCGAGCGCGTCGACGGGCTCGGCATCGGTGCGGCTCCAGAGCCGCAGGAACAGCTCGACCGCGCCTCCGGTCCACGCGGCGTCGGCGTCGGCGTCGAGCGCCTCGACGTCGGTGAGCCGGGTCGTGGTCGCCGGGCGGTCGGGAGCCAGGTCGAGCAGCCAGGCCAGCGACGCGTCGTCCGGGCGCACGAGCACCCGCGCGGGCCGCTCGGGCTGGGCCCCCTGCCTGCGGCGCGGCACGAAGCCGGTGAGCAGCTCGTCGATGCCGTCGGACGCCGACCGCGGGCGCAACCACGTCTCGTCCGGGTGGGGGGCCCGGCCGAGGCGGGCCGCCATGGCGTCGACGGCGTGCACCGACGTCTCGAAGCACTGCCGCCGCGTCCAGAAGACGCGTGGAGCGGGTGCGTCGTGCAGGAAGGTGAGCGCCTCGAGGTCGTCGGGCGCGTCGGCGAGGGCCTGGAGCAGGCCGGTGGCGCCGGCGTCGAACCACTCGAGCAGGTCGGTCGCGGCCCGCCCCTCGGCCTCGAACCGCTCCGGGTCCTGCACCGGGGCGCCGCGCACGTGGCTCGTGGCCCAGCGGTGCACCATGCCCTGGTGGGCCACGAGGTCGAGCACCGTCCACCCCGGGCAGGTGGGCACGGGTGCGTCGAGACCGGCCGAGCCGGCGTTGCCGCGCAGCACGGTCGAGGCGGTGCCGAGGCCGTCGCCGAGGTCGTCGAGGGTCAGCCCCGACGCCAGCACGGAGGTCGGGCCGGACGCGTCGGGGGAGTGCTCGCTCACGGGCCTGAGTCTGCCGCACCGGCCGGTCCGGCGGTCGGCCACGGCGCCCGCCGGCGACAGGCGTGGACGAGGCACTCGGCCCGCGGCGGTAGATTTCGGCCGAGGGACGGCCACCGCCGCCCGCCCGTACCGCCCGAGAACCCCGGAGGCCCGCCGTGGACGCCAGCGACCTGCTGCGCAACTCCCTCCTGCAGCTGTCGAAGCAGGAGAAGATCCGAGACGTCATCGAGAAGGCGCCCGTGTCGCGCTCGGTCGTCAAGCGCTTCGTCCCCGGTGTCGACCGTGCCGACGTCGTCGGTGCGGCCGCCGAGATCGCGGCGTCCGGCCGGCTCTCGACGATCGACTACCTCGGCGAGGACTGCGTCGAGCTCGCCCAGGCCGAGCACACCCGCGACGCGTACGTCGGCCTCCTCACGGGGCTGTCCGACCAGGGGCTGACCCAGGGCGGCGGCGTCGAGGTGTCGCTCAAGCTGAGCGCCCTCGGGCAGGCCCTGCCGGGCGACGGCGACAAGATCGCCCTCGACCACGCCCGCGAGATCTGCACCGCCGCCGCGGCGGCCGGCACCACGGTGACCCTCGACATGGAGGACCACACGACCACCGACCGCACGCTCGAGGCCCTGCGCGAGCTGCGGGCCGACTTCCCGAGCGTCGGGGCCGTGCTGCAGGCCTACCTCTACCGGACCGAGGCCGACTGCCGCGACCTCGCGCACGCCGGCTCGCGCGTGCGGCTCTGCAAGGGCGCCTACAAGGAGCCCGAGTCGGTCGCCTTCCAGGCCAGCGCCGACGTCGACAAGTCGTACGTCCGCTGCCTCAAGGTGCTCATGAAGGGCGAGGGCTACCCGATGGTCGCCTCGCACGACCCGCGCCTCATCGAGATCGCCGGGGCGCTCGCGGGGCAGGCGGGCCGCGACCCGAAGTCGTTCGAGTACCAGATGCTCTACGGCATCCGGCCCGAGGAGCAGCGCCGCATCGCCGACCGCGGCGACCAGATGCGCGTCTACATCCCGTACGGGCAGGAGTGGTACGGCTACCTCATGCGGCGGATGGCCGAGCGCCCCGCCAACGTCATGTTCTTCCTGCGCGGCGTCGCCACCAAGGGCTGACGCACCCACCCCCGACGCGCGTCCCGACCCCACCGGCTGAGGAGGCCACGATGACGACGACCGCGATCTTCGGAGCCGGTGTCATGGGCGAGACGCTCGTGTCCGGGCTCATCCGCTCCGGCCGCCCGGCCGCCGACCTCGTCGTCACCGGCCGCACGCCGGAGAAGGTCGACGCGCTCGCCGGCCGCTACGGCGTCCGGGCGCTCTCGAACGCCGACGCCGCCGACGCCGCGGACACGCTCGTGCTCTGCGTCAAGCCGCAGGACATGGCGGGGCTGCTCGACGAGATCCACGACCACGTCGCCCCCGGGAACGTCGTCGTGTCGCTCGCCGCGGGCATCACGACCGAGTACCTCGAGTCACGCCTGCCCGAGGGCACGTCGGTCGTGCGCGTCATGCCGAACACGCCGGCGCTCGTCGACGAGGGGATGGCCGGCATCGCGCCCGGCAGCCACTGCACCGACGACCACCTGGCCGAGGCCGAGGCGCTGCTGTCCTCGTGCGGCAAGGTCGTGCGGCTCGCCGAGAAGCACCTCGACGCCGTCACCGCGATCTCGGGCTCGGGCCCGGCGTACATCTTCTACGTCGTCGAGGCGATGATCGAGGCCGGCGTCGT
>JAEWFB010000369.1 GCA_023389095.1 Actinomycetes bacterium | reverse complement strand
ACCCGCGCCCTTGCGGGGGCGGCGCGCCGTGGCACCGGCCTTGGCGCCGTAGCCGACGAGGATCGCCTCGCCGCCGGCCGGCTCGGCCGTCTCGCCGGGGATGCCCGGCGCGACCGGCGCCGGCTCCTCGGCCGTGCCGTCCTCGATCGTGATGATCGGGGTGCCGACGTCGATGGTCTGGCCGACCTCGACGAGGAGGTCCTTGACGGTGCCGGCCCACGGGATCGGCAGCTCGACGAGCGACTTGGCCGTCTCGATCTCGAGCACCATGTCGTTGACCTTGACCGTGTCGCCGGGCTTGACCCGCCACTCGACGATCTCGGCCTCGACGAGCCCCTCACCGGGGTCGGGAAGCTTGAACGTACGGATTGCCATGTGTGACAGTCCCTTTCGGTCAGTACGCGAGAGCGCGGTCGACGCCGTCGAGGATGCGGTCGAGGTCGGGGAGGAACTCCTCCTCCATCCGGCTCGGCGGGTACGGGATGTTCGCCCCGCCGACGCGCACGACCGGCGCCTCCAGCTCGTAGAAGCACTGCTCGGTGACCTGGGCGGAGATCTCCGAGGCCATGCCGAGGAACGTGCTCGCCTCGTGGACGACGACGAGACGCCCCGTCTTCTTCACCGACGCGACGACGGCGTCGATGGGCAGCGGCGAGAGCGAGCGCAGGTCGATGACCTCGATGCTCGTGCCCTCCGCGTCGGCCGCGGCGGCCGACTCGAGCATCGTCTTGACGACCGGGCCGTAGCCGACGAGCGTCACGTCGGTGCCCTCGCGGAGCACGTTGGCCTCGAAGAGGCTGCGCGGCGCGGACGTCGCGGCGGTGTCGTACTCGGCACGGTCGTGGTAGCGACGCTTCGGCTCGAAGAAGATGACCGGGTCGTCGCACTCGATGGCCTGCTGGATCATCCAGTGGGCGTCCTCGGGGTTGCTGCACGCGACGGTGCGCAGGCCCGCGGTGTGGGCGAAGTAGGCCTCGGGGCTCTCCGAGTGGTGCTCAGGGCTGCCGATGCCGCCACCGAACGGGATGCGGATGACCATCGGGATCTTGACCGCGCCGAGGGCACGGGCGTGCATCTTGGCGACCTGGCAGACAATCTGGTCGAACGCCGGGTAGACGAAGCCGTCGAACTGGATCTCGCAGACCGGGCGGTAGCCGCGCAGCGCCATGCCGACCGCGGTGCCGACGATGCCGGACTCGGCGAGCGGGGAGTCGATGACGCGCTCCTCGCCGAAGTCCTTCTGCAGGCCCTCGGTGATGCGGAAGACGCCACCGAGCTTGCCGATGTCCTCACCGATGAGCACGACCTTGGGGTCGGCCTCCATGGCCTTGCGCAGGCCGTTGGTGATGCTCTTGCCGAGGGTGACCTTCTCGAGCGCCATCAGTTCGCCTCCTCGAAGCTCGCCTTGTAGGCGAGGTAGGCGGCACGCTCCGCCTCCATGACGGGGTGGTCCTCGGCGTAGACGTGGTCCCACATCGTGCTGCCGGCCATCGTCTCCATCGTGATGCAGCCCTCGCGCAGCTCGGCGGCGAACTGGTCGGCCTCGGTGTCGACGCGGGCGAAGAACTCGTCGTCGGCCATGCCCTCGTGGGCCAGGTAGGTCTTGAGGCGCAGGATCGGGTCGCGGAACTTCCACTCCTCGACCTCGGCCGACACGCGGTACTTCGTCGGGTCGTCGGCCGTCGTGTGCGCGCCCATGCGGTAGGTGAAGGCCTCGATGAGCAGCGGGCCGTTGCCGTTGCGGGCCTCGTCGAGGCAGTGCTGCGTGACGGCGTACGTGGCGAGGATGTCGTTGCCGTCGACGCGGACGCCGGGGAAGCCGAAGCCGCGGGCCCGCTGGAACAGCGGGATGCGCGTCTGCTTGGTGACCGGCTCGGAGATGGCCCACTGGTTGTTCTGGCAGAAGAACACGACGGGGGCATCGAAGCTCGCCGCGTAGACGAACGCCTCGTTGACGTCGCCCTGCGAGGACGCGCCGTCGCCGAAGTAGCAGATGACGGCGGTGTCGCGGTCGGGGTCGCCGGTGCCGACGTTGCCGTCCATCTTCACGCCCATCGCGTAGCCGGTGGCGTGCAGCGCCTGCGCCCCGATGACGATCGTGTAGAGGTGGAAGTTGTTCTCCTGGGGGTCCCACCCGCCCTGGCTGACGCCGCGGAAGAGCTGCAGCGAGCTCTGCGGGTCCATGCCGCGCACGAAGCCGACGCCGTGCTCGCGGTAGGTGGGGAAGACGAAGTCGTGCGGCCTGAGCGCCCGACCGGAGCCGACCTGGGCGGCCTCCTGCCCCAGCAGGCTCGGCCACAGGCCGAGCTCACCCTGGCGCTGGAGCGCGTAGCCCTCGGCGTCGAGGCGACGGATGAGGACGAGGTCGCGGTAGAAGCTCCGCAGGTCCTCGGCTGTCAGGTCCGCGACGTACTTGTCGTAGTCGGGGTGGGACACACGCTGACCCTCCGGGGTCAGCAGCTGGATCATGTCCGGGCCGCCGTCGCCGACCGCGGGGGTCGGCTCCTGCAGCTCGGCGACAACCTTGTCGCTCACTGGGGCTCCTTCGCCGGACCGGGGTCCGGCTTCGAATCGGGCCGCGTACGGGGGTCACCCGCCCGACGGCTGTGTCACACACGCCCGCCGAGGGTGACGACGGACACGTGCGGGTCTCCGATTCGAACCGTACCGGAGGGCCCTGCGAATCTCACAATGCGGGACGGTTGCCTGCCGCGCGGGACGACTCGACTCCCCGGGCACCCCCTCGCGGGCGGTGGACCGACGCCTCAGCCGCCCGACGCGTCGCGGCGCGGACGGCGCGCGGCGAGGTAGTCCGCGGGCATGCCCGGACCGATGGTCACCGCGACCTCGCCGACGGCCACCGGTCCGTGCGTCGCGCACGTCGTCGCGGCGGTGACGGGCGCACCGCAGCCGCCGTGCTCGTAGAGGATGGGCGGCTCGCCCGGCGCGGCCCACCGGTCGCCCCACTGGGTCAGCGCGACGAGCGTCGGGGCGAGGTCGCGCCCCTTGTCGGTGAGCACGTACTCGCGCTGCGCGGCCGAGCCGGCGACCTCGCGGCGCTCCATGACGCCGGCGTCGACGAAGGCGTCGAGGCGGCTCTGCAGGACGTTCGTCGCGATGCCGAGGTTGTGCTGGAAGTCGGTGAAGCGCGTGACGCCGGCGAAGAGGGCGTCGCGGACGATGAGCAGGCTCCACCGTTCGCCGACGAGCTCGAGCGCCCGCGCGATGGAGCACACCTGGGAGTCATAGGTCCGTCCGAGCACGCAACCAGCCTAGCAAAGTGCTTGCATCATAAAAGCGATTGGAGCTAGCGTTACTTGCATCATGCAAGTCACTTCGGAAAGGGCACGACCATGGGTACCGACCTCACGATGAGCTTCACCGTCGAGCAGACCCCGCAGGAGGTCTTCGACGCCGTCACCGACGTGCGCAGCTGGTGGTCCGGCAGCATCGTCGGCGACACGACCACCCTCGGCGCCGAGTGGGTCTACACCGTCCCCGACATCCACTTCTCGAAGTTCCGCACGACGCGCCTCGAGCCCGGCTCGCGTGTCGAGTGGCTCGTCCTCGACAGCCACCTGACCTTCGCCGAGGACAAGCAGGAGTGGACCGGCACGACGGTGCGTTTCGAGGTCGGTCCCGAACCGGGGGAGGCCGGCGCGCCCGGTCGGACCCGGCTGACCTTCACGCACGTGGGGCTCCACGCCGGGCACGAGTGCTTCGAGGTCTGCCGCACCGCCTGGGGCCAGTACGTGCTCGGCAGCCTCCGTGACCGCGTGCGCACCGGAGCCGGGGTGCCCGACGCGTTCAGCAACCGGGAGTCGCTCGAGGCCGCCCTCGCCGGGACCGCCGCGGTTCCCGTCGTCTCCTGAGCCCCGGGGCACCACCGCGGGGCGAGTGGCAGCCCCGCCGACCGCCCCGCGTGGGTACGCGAGGACGCGTGGCAAGCGTCAGCGGCGCGTGCCCCACGCCCACGGCGGTGTGGACAGCAGCCCCTGGCCGACGACGGCCGTCTCGCCGAGGTCCTTGCTCAGGGTGACGACCCGGGCCGGGGAGCCGAGCCCGACCGGGCGGTCGTCGTCCTCGTCCGCGTCGTCCCCGTCCGCGTCGCCGGCCTCGAGCTCGCGCACGAGCGCGGCCGAGTGGGACACGACCATGACCTGGGTGCGCTCGGCGGCACGTCGTACGAGACGCGCGAGCGGCGGCACGAGCTCGGGGTGCAGGGAGGTCTCGGGCTCGTTGAGCACGAGCAGTGGTGGCGGGTCGACGGTGAGCAGGGCCGCGACGAGGAGCAGGTAGCGCAGGGTGCCGTCGGACAGCTCGGCCACCCCGAGCGGGCGCAGCATGCCGGGCTGGTGCAGCGCGAGGTCGAACCGCCCGGCGTCGACGCTGACGTCGAGGATCGCACCGTCGAAGGCGTCGGCGACGGCCCGGTCGAGCTCACCGCGGCCCTCCTCGCGGATGGTCTGGATGGCGGCGGCGAGGTCGCGACCGTCGTCGGCGAGCACCGGTGTGCGGGTGCCCACCTGCGACTGGCGCGCCGGGGCGTCGGCGTCGGCCCTGAAGCCGTCGTAGAAGCGCCACCCGCGCACGAGCCGCCGGACGCGGAGCAGCTCGGGTGCACGGTCGGGGTCGGCGAGCTCGGTGAGCATGCTCTCCCACGGGCGCAGCGATCGGCTCAGCTCGGTCCACCCGCGGCTCCCGCGCCCGCTTCCCGACGCCCCGCGTCCGTCGGCAGCGGCCCGCGCGCCCGAACGACCCACCGGGTCGGACTCCCACTCGTCGTCGTCGGACGACCCGCCCCAGTCCGAGCCCCAGCCGTCGTCGGCCGCACCGGTGGCGCGCGTCTCGACGACGCCCCAGCGCCGGCGCACCAGCACCGAGCCCGGACGCATGACCGGCCCCGCCCAGACGACCTCGCGCTTGATCTCGGGATCACGCAGGAACGCCGACCCGCTGGAGCCGTCGGCGCCGGAGGCCTGCTGCGGCAGGCCGAGGTCGACGAGGTAGCCGAAGTCGTCGGAGGCGAAGCCGAGCTGGAGGCTGATCGGACCCTTGCGCGTCGTGCCCTGGACGGCGTGTCCGCGACGCGCCCCACCCAGCGTCGCCGGGCCGGCCCAGAGGGCCGACTGCAGGCCGCCCTCGCGCGCGAGCGTTCCGACGACCTCGCCCCGACCGCACCCGGCGAGCAGCCGCAGCGCGCGGTAGAGGCTCGACTTGCCGCTGCCGTTGGCCCCGGTGACGACGTCGAGGCCGTGCAGCGGCACGACGACGTCGCGCAGCGAGCGGTAGCCCGAGACCGCGACGGCCGTCAGCACCCCGGGGCCTCAGGCGTCGGCGGCGGCGCCGTCGGGCTCGGTGCCGGCGTTCGTGCCCGGGTTCGCGCCGTCGCCGCCGGCCCCACTCGCCCACGCGGGCAGCTGCTGGAGCGTCCAGCGGTTGCCGTCGGGGTCGGCGAAGCGGACGAAGCGGCCCCACGGCTGGTCGTCGACCTCGGAGGCCTCGACCCCGCGGGCGACGAGCTCGGCGCGGGCGGCGTCGGCATCGGCGATGACGACCTGGAGGTTGTCGAGGCCGCCGGGCGCCATCTCGGTGAGCCCCCTGCCGATGGCGATCGAGCAGGCCGACCCCGGCGGCGTCAGCTGAACGAAGCGGATCTCCTCGCTGACGGTCTGGTCGTGGTCGAGCGTGAAGCCGACCTGGTCGACGTAGAAGTCCCGTGCGCGGTCGACGTCGGTCACCGGCACCATGACAAGCTCCAGCCTCATGTCCATGCCACCACGCTAGGCCCGACCACCGACGCCGGGGCCGGACGCGGCGCAGCTCACTCGCGCCCAGCCCCACGCACTCCGGCCGGCGGGGTCCCGGGGCGCCCGGGCCCCGCGGCGTCCCGCCTCCGCTCGTCGTCCCGGTCGCGTTCGTCGTCCCGGTCGCGCTCGGCGGCCTCGACGACGAGACGCCACGCCCGCGTCAGGGCCCGGGCGAGCGCAGGACTGACCACCAGCAGGAGCGCGACGCCGAGCAGCAGGCCACCGGCCGACTCGAGGTACCCGGCCGGGAGCGTCTGCGTCGTGAGCCCGGGCAGCGCACCCCCGGCCCCATCCGGAGCGCCGACGCGTGCCGCCCACGACTGCGCCACGGTCGCGAGACCTGCCGCCAGGCCCGCCGCGCCGACGACCTCGCCCGTGCGGCCGGGCACCACGAGCCACGCGACGACGCCCGCCATCGCCAGGGCCAGCACGAGGCAGAGGACGACGAGGGCGGCCACGTTCGGCGGGCCGGTCGCGGCGTCGAAGGTGGTCCCGTTCCCGTCGACGCTCAGCTGCCGGCCCCACGACCACTGATCGGTGCGAAGGACGCGGTGGAACTCGCCGACCTCGGCCGTGGTGAGCACCAGCGCGCGGGTGGGCCAGACGGTCGGTGTCGCGGCGAGCACCAGACCGACGATGCCGAGCGCGCCCGCGGCCGACCGCCCCGGCACGAGGCGCGTCGCCGGGCGCAGCCGCACCACCGCTCGTGCGTAGCCCGGCCG
>JAEWFB010000350.1 GCA_023389095.1 Actinomycetes bacterium | reverse complement strand
ACAGGGCACCGGCCGGCACGGAGTGCCCGAGGTGGCGGATCGCGACGAAGGCGGACGCCCAGAGCACGAGCGTCAGGCTCATCGCACCGAGGACGAGCCACCGGCTCGACGCCGGCTCGGCCCTTTCCTCCACATCGCCGGGCGGCGACGGGTCGGCAGGACGTGGCTGGGCGTCGCGACCGGACTGCGCTTCGAGGCTCACCCGAGAAACCTAGGCCCCGGCACCGACAGGACGCCGCCCCTTTTCCGGACAGCCACCCGCAGCATCTCGCCAGATGTCGGACAGCAATTCCTACCCATCCACTTCCATAAGTTATGGTTGCTTTCGTGGAAACGTGCAGTTATGTGATGCCCAGTGCCTGGGAGCGATGTCGCACGGCTCGTCGAGCCCGACCCCATGCCCGCCGAGACCTCACCACCGCACCCACGAAAGGCCTTCGCCATGTCCCGCCACGCCCCCCGCACGGCCGTCCAGCTCGCCGACACGGCCCGACGCCTCGCCCGCCAGCAGACGCTCTGGTCGCGGCTCGTCGACTTCGACCCGGTGACCCGCTACTACGCCCGCCTCCACGCCGACGGCGACCACGAGGCCTGGCTGCTCACCTGGCTGCCCGGGCAGGGCACCCCGTGGCACGACCACGGCGGCAGCTCCGGCTCGTTCGTCGTGCTCCAGGGCGTCCTCACCGAGGAGGTGGCCGGCTACCGCAGCGCCGTCGACCTCGACGACGTCCGACGCGTCACCGGCCCGGGCGTCCGGCTCTCCCCCGGCGACCAGCGCACCTTCGGCCGGCGCCACCTGCACCGCGTCACCAACCTCGGCCCCGACCCCGCCGTCAGCCTCCACGTCTACGCCCCGAAGCTGACGCTCATGACGAGCTACCGTGAGCTCGACGGCGCGCTCGTCGTCGAGGAGGAGCAGGCGGCAGGAGTGGACTGGTGAGCCGCACCATCGACGAGGTCCTGGCCGAGGCCCGCTCGCGCCTGCACCGCCTGACGCCCGAGGAGGCCGATGCGGCCGTCCGCGAGCGCGGTGCCGTCGTCGTCGACATCCGACCGGAGGCCCAGCGCCGTGCCGAGGGCGAGCTGCCCCTCGCGCTCGTCATCGAGCGCAACGTCCTCGAGTGGCGCCTCGACCCGAGCAGCGACGCCTCCCTGCCCATCGCGAGCCACGACCTCGAGGTCGTCGTCCTCTGCCAGGAGGGCTACACCTCGAGCCTCGCGGCAGCGTCCCTGCAGGACCTCGGGATCCACCGCGCCACCGACGTCGTCGGCGGGTTCGCCGCGTGGCGCGACTGGCTCTCCCGTCAGCAGACCGGGTAGACGCCCGCCCAGGCCCAGGTCAGTGGCCGGAGCCGACGACCATCTTGGCCCGCTCCGACTCGTGCGCCCCGCCCTTGGCCGCGAGCGTCGTGCACGCCGCCTCGATGTCGCGCGCCAGGGTGTCGACGTGCTCGCGGCTCATCGTCTCCTTGACGAGCGCCCGCATGATCGTGACGTCGTGGGCATCGGGAGGCATCGTGTACGCCGGCACCATCCAGCCACGCTCGGCGGACAGCTGCCACGCCACGTCGAACTCGTCGTAGTCCTGGTCACCGGACAGCCGGAAGGCGACGAGCGGCAGCTGCTCGTGGTCCCGCCCGATGAGCTCGAACCGCCCCATCGCCTCGAGCTGGTCGGCGAGGATCCGGGCGTTCTCCTGCATGTTCCGCATGATGTACGCGTAGCCCTCCCGGCCGAAGCGCACGAAGTTGTAGTACTGCGCCAGCACCATGGCCGAGCCGGTGGAGAAGTTGAGGGTGAAGGTCGCGTCGGTCTTTCCGAGGTAGTTCTCCTCGAAGACCAGGTCGGGCGCCAGGTCGGCGACCTCCCGGAAGACGAGCCAGCCGATGCCCGGGTAGACGAGGCCGAACTTGTGGCCCGAGACGTTGATCGAGCGCACCTGCTCGAGCCGGAAGTCCCACGGCGAGTCGGGGTAGAGGAACGGCCACACGAAGCCGCCGCTCGCGCCGTCGATGTGCAGCGGCACGTCGAGGCCGCGTTCCTGCTTGACCCGCACGAGCAGGTCGTTGATGCCGACGACGTCATCCTTGTGGCCGGTGAAGGTCGTGCCGAGCACGGCCGCGACGCCGATGGTGTTCTCGTCCACGTGGGGTGCGACGTCCTCCGGCCCGATCGTGTACTTCCCGGGCCGGAGCGGGACGATGCGGGGTTCGACGTCGAAGTAGCGGCAGAACTTCTCCCAGACGACGTGGACGTCACCGCCGAAGACGAGGTTCGGCCGCTCCACCGGGCCGCCCTCGGCCTGGCGACGGGTGCGCCAGTTCCACTTGAGCGACAGGCCGCCGAGCATGATCGCCTCCGACGAGCCCTGGGTGCGCGCGCCCGTGGTCGGCCCCGGTGCGTGGAACAGGTCGGCCAGCATGCGGATGCAGCGCTGCTCGATCTCGGCCGTGCGCGGGTACTCCGCGTGGTCGATGAAGTTGCGGTGCAGGTTCTCGGCGATGATCCGCTGCGCCTCCGGTTCCATCCACGTCGTCACGAAGGTGGCGAGGTTGCGGCCGGGATCTCCCTCGAGGGCGAGGTCCTCGCCCACGAGGCGCATGGCGTCGACCGCCGTCATCCCCGAGGCGGGGAACTCGCGGCTCGGCACCTCCTGGGTCACGAAGCGGTTGCCGTAGAGGGCTGCCACGGCGTCGAGCTCGGACTGGGTTGTCATGGGGTTTCTCCTTCGCTCGGTCACGGTGTCTGAGGTGTCAGGGGTGTCAGGGCACGCCGCCAGGCCGGCAGCATGAGGGCGGCGCCGACGAGGAAGCACACCGCGCCGAAGAAGGTGCCGGCCACGGCGATGCGGGTGTCGAGCACCTCGTCGCTGCTCGGCACGACGTAGCTCGCGATCGCCGAACCCATGAAGAGCACCGAGCCGAGCAGGTTGACCCACGCGATCCGCCACGCCGGTGACTCGGGCCGGACGCTGAGGAACCGGGGTGAGACCGCGAGCACGCCCACAGCGCTCGAGACGAGGAAGAGCGTCGAGCCGTAGAGGTCCGGACGCCACACGTACCGGTCCGACTGGGCGGCGGTCGCGTTGTGGGTCAGGGCGGCCGTGGTGCTGATGTTGAAGAACACGGTGCCGGGGAACTGGAGGGCCGCCGCCAGCCACGCACGGTCGCGCGGCCGCCAGCCGACCAGACGCGCCCGGACGGCCCGCCGCTGTGTCGCCTCGTCGACGCCGGTCGTCCCGGGGCTCTGCGCCTGCACCAGCTGGCCGTAGGAGGCGCACGTGAAGAAGACCGACCCGACGACGTAGGTGACGCCGTCGACCCACCCTCCGGTGGCCGAGAGGTACGCCGGGACCGAACCGACCACGAAGCAGGCCGATCCGGCCATGAAGAGCCACGCGATCGTCGTGTTCAGGTGGTCAGGCCGCACGCGCATCCGGCTCCCCCGATCCCTCCGGCTCCTGCGATCTCCCGGGCTGCTCCGCGGCCTCCGGCTGGGCCGGCCCCGGCGTCGGCAGCGCCGCCGTGAGGAGGTACGACACGACGACCGCGATGACGACCTGCGGGGTGACCTTGAGGCCGTCCGCGCCCATGAGCAGGGTCGCGAGGAGCACCGAGGTGAGCGGCAGCCGGAGCATCGCGCAGCACATCGCGCCGATGCCGGTGCCGATGGCGGCCGCGAGCTCCATGCCGGGCAGGTTGCTCAGGGCGATCCCGAGCACGGCACCGGTGAACATGGCCGGGAACACCAGGCCGCCCCGGAAGGCGCTGAGGGACAGCCCGTAGGCGACGCCCTTGAACAGTGCGAGCAGCAGGAGCACGCCGAGGGAGTAGCCCGCCGCGTTCGCGACGAGGCCGGGCAACGCGTCCTGGCCCGAGAAGAGCACCTGGCCGAACGGGTGGCCCGTGGCCAGCTGGTACCCCATCGCGCACAGCCCGACGGCCAGGCCGAGCCCCACGGTGACCGGCACGCGGTGGCGGTGCACCACTGGCCGCACCGTGAGGGCGAGCCACCGGATGGCCCAGGCGAGCAGCGCCCCGAGAAGGCCGACCGGCACGGCCCACAGCAACGACGCGATGGTGGGCGCCACCGCCTTCGGCACGGTGGTCAGGGCCAGCGAGAACGTGCCGAGCCCGGTCCACGCGTCCAGCCCGACGAAGACGAGCGCCCCGATGCCGGAGGCGAGCAGTCCCGGCAGGGCGACGAGGCTGAGCGTCGCCCCGGCGATGCCGGCGGCCTCCATGATGAGGAACGCGCCGAGCAGCGGCGACCCGAGCAGCGTGCTGACGGCGGCGAAGCTGCCGGCCGACGCCATGATCGTCACGGCCATCGGTGGCGCGTCGCGCTTCGCCAGGTGCACCGTGAGCGCCGCGAGCCCGCCGCCGATCGCGATGAGTGGCGCCTCCGGACCGAGCACCGCCCCGAGACCGAGCGTCGTGAGGGCCGCGACGACGATGCCGGGCAGGTCACGGCCCGCGGCCGGTCCCGTGCCGGTGCGGAAGCCCAGAGCCGGTGAGTGCCCCGCCGTGCCGGGCAGGTATCGGATGGTCAGGGCGACGAGCAGGCCGCACAGCATGAGCCATGGCACCGGCCACCAGGCCGGGGTGCCGCTGTGGAAGAGGCCGGACGGGAGGTCGTCGAAGAGGTAGGTCTGCAACGCCGAGCTGAGCGCGAGGAACCCGTAGGCGACGGCGGAGACGGGGATGCCGAGCAGCGCGGCGAGGACGAGCGCGGACAGGTAGGCCCGGGACCGGACGATGCTCGCCGGGTCGAGAGGGCCCGTCGACCCGTCAGGGGTGGCCGCGTCAGTCACCTCGGTCTGCCTCCTCGCCCGAGGCCCCGCTCGGTCGGGGACGTCCGTGCGTGCGTTCCACGGTAGCCCCGGGCCTGCGCCCGGCGTGGGCGATCGGTCGACAGTGGGCCGGCTCGGGGTCAGGACCCGACAGACTTCGAATTCTCCGTCCTACTGGTGCGATTCGGACGAATGCCGCCGCGAGAGGCACCGCGACGCACCGCGTCGGTGAGCCGGTCGAGGTGCCCCGACCCGAGGCGCCAGCGCTGCCAGTAGAGGGGCACGTCGACGTGGTCGCGAGCGCCGAGACGCACCACCTCGCCGGCCGCCACGGCTGGCTCGAGCTGGGACTCGAGCAGCACGCCCCACCCGAGCCCCGACCGGACCGCGGTGACGAAGCCGGCCCCGTCGGGGACCTCGTGCGTCGGGGGCGCGGTTGTGACGCCGTGCCGCTCGAGGACGCGTTGCTGCAGGTCGTCCTTGGCGTTGAAGCGCACCACGGGCATCGTGGCCCAGTCGACGCCGCGGCCCCGCGCGTGTCGCTCGACCAGCAGGGGCGACGCCGCCGGCACGTACCGCAGCGTGGCCAGGGGTTCCGTCGAGCAGCCTTGCACCGGAGCAGGATCCGACGTCACGGCCGCCAGGACGTGACCGGCCCGGAGGAGTGACGCCGAGTGGTCCTGGTCCTCGACACGCAGCCGCAGCACGACGCCGTCCCACGTGGCCGCCTCGCGGAGCACCGCACCGAACCACGTCGCCATCGAGTCGGCGTTGACCGCGACGCTCAGCTCTACGACACCGCCGGCGGCCGGCGACAGCTCGCGGGCCACCTCGTCCTCGAGGAGGCGCTGCTGCCGGGCCAGCCGCACGAGCGACTCCCCTGCCGGCGTGGCCCGGCACGGCGCCGCGCGCACGAGCACGACCTGGCCGATCTCGTTCTCCAGCGTGCGGATCCGCTGGCTGACGGCCGACGCGGTCACGTGCAGCTGCCGCGCGGCGGCCTCGAAGGTGCCCGTCTCGACGATGGCGAGGAGGGCAGAGAGCTGGTCGGGCTGGAGGCGCATGAAGCCATGCTAAGGATCGGCAAGAAACATTCGCTTCACTGTCGGCCGGCGGGCACCTACCGTCGAACCCATGACCGTCGCGCTCACCGGCTTCCTCACCATGGCCTCCCTCATCGTCGCCATCGGTGCGCAGAACGCCTACGTCCTGCGCACCGGCCTGACGCGTCGGCACGTCGGCGTCGTCGTGACGGTGTGCGCGGTGTCGGATGCCGTGCTCGTCGTCCTCGGGGTGCTCGGTGTCGGCCGGGTCGTCACCGACCACCCGGCCGTGCTGACATGGGTGCGCTGGCTCGGCGCCGCCTACCTCGTCGCGTTCGGCCTCCGGTCGCTGTGGAGCGCCCGGCACCCGGCCGCCCTGCGCGCCGGCGACGACGCCCCCGGGCGCCGTGGCGTCCTCGCGACGGTCCTGGCCCTGACGTGGCTCAACCCGCACGTCTACCTCGACACCGTGCTGCTCGTCGGCTCGCTCGCCAACCAGCACGGCCCTGCCGGACGCTGGTGGTTCGTCGCCGGAGCCGTCACCGCGAGCATCGCGTGGTTCACCGGGCTCGGCCACGGCGCCCGGCTGCTCGCCCCGCTGTTCGCGAGGCCGGCGACGTGGCGGGTGCTCGACGTCGTCGTCGCGCTCGTCATGTTCGTCGTCGCGGCGACGCTGGTGCTCGCCTGAGGCGTGGGCCCTCCTGAGGCCCGGCACGACCCCTCCTGAGG
>JAEWFB010000320.1 GCA_023389095.1 Actinomycetes bacterium | reverse complement strand
CAGCGTGCGCGGCCGAGCCGACGGGCAGGCGACCCTCGAGGGTCAGGGCCACGACCACCGCCGCGACGCCGAGCGCCACGAGCGCCGGCCCACCCACGACGAGCCCAGTCGGCAGCGTCGCCCCGAGCACGCCCGTGGTCTGGCCGAGCCAGAGGGCCCCGGTCGCGCCGGCGCCGAAGGCCGCGAGAGCGGTGGCGGGGACCCCGACGCGCAGGTGCGCCAGACGCGTCCCGAGTGCAGCGACGAGCCAGCAGAACGCTGCGGCCGCGAGGACGAGCGTGAGGCCCGACGCCGCGGGCGCCAGCCGCTCGACGTCGGCGGCGTCGAGGCTCGCGCCCACCGCGAGGGAGACCGTGCCGCCATCGGTGCCGCCGTCGGTCCCGAGCACTCCCGTGCCGGGCAGGGCGGCGCCCGACGCGGACCCGAGCCCGAGCACCCAGGCGAGGATGCCGTGGCCGAAGAGGACGAGCGGCGCGACGAACGCGAGCACCCGGCCGCGCTCGGGCGGCCGGGAGGTCGAGGTCGTGGTGACGACGGCCGGAGGAGTGCGGTCCGCGCCTGTCGTCGGGCGCGCGACGAGGGTGCCGCGGGGCACCGCGAGGCCCGGCTGGACCGCGACGCGCTGGGTGCGGAGGGTGGTCGTCGTCATGGTCCCAGCGTGGTGGGCGTCGCCCCTCGTGCCCATCGGGGTCGACCCCGAGCGACCCCCGAGCCGTCCCTGATCCGCGCCGCGTCCTGGCCGCGTCCGGGGCGCGTCCGGCCCTGACCCGGACATGTGCTGAAACGTCGAATTTGTCCATTTCGCGGCGGTGGGAGCGTCCGGCGTCGTACCTTTCGGCAAGAGGGATGTGGAGCACGGGGGTGCTCCGAGGTTCGCGTTCAAAGGGGAAAGACCATGTCCGTGCGCTTCAACGCCCCACCGGGTTGGCCGGTCCCGTCCGCAGCATGGGCGCCCGGCCACGACTGGATGCCCGACCCCGGCTGGCCTGCGCCACCCGAGGACTGGGAGTTCTGGACCGTCGTCGACCCGCGCCGGGTGGCGAGCGGCGGACGGACCGGCGACGTGCTCGCCGGGCTGCCCGTCGGTTCGCGAGCCGTCAGTGCCGTCGATGCCACCGGGTCCCACCGACCCGCCGGTGCCCTCGGCGCCGTCGGGTCCGCCGGTGACGTCGAGCGATCCGTGCCGCATCCGCCACGGCTGGGAACCCCTCCCCGGTCCACCGTGGCGACGTACGGCACCGACCGCGGCACGTGGCTCGCCCGCCTGCGCGCGGCCGAACGGGTGACCGAGCGCGCGCCCGAGCCGGTGGTGGCTCCCACCGCCACGGCTCAGGCCGCCCCGGTCCCTGCGGACGCGACCGCACCCGAGCCGGCCGTGCCCGGGACGCCTCAGCGTCCTGCGGCGCGCCTGGCTCCCGAGGAGGTGTGGGCCGTCGACGGCCTGCTCTTCCCGGTCGGCAGGGTGGACGCCTGAGGTGGAGGCCCAGATCAGGGTCGCACCCGAGGTGCGACTCGGCTCCACCGCGTCCGGCCTGCGCGCGTCGCTCGTCGCCGGTGCCGCCGCGTCCGCCGACCCCACCCGGGGTGTCGGCACGACGGTGGGCACCGGCGTCGGGTCGCGCGGGCCGTCCGGCGTCCCCCCGGTGTCGCTCGACGTCCTCGCCGTGCGCGCCCTCGCGGCACAGCGCGCCGACGACGTCTCGGCGCTGACCGAGGTCGAGACGACGCTGTCCTCGCTCCACCTGCACTCCCACACCCCCCGGCGCCGGCCCGAGCCCGAGCCGGAGGGCTCGCTCGAGGAGCACGAGCGCAAGGACCTGCACCGCAAGGCGTTACGCGCCGCTCGCCAGCAGGTGTCCGTGTTCCGCATGGCGGAGCGCAAGGCCGCCCGCGGGGAGGCCGACCTCCAGGCGGACGGGTTCACCGCGGCCGCCGAGGTGGCGCACGCGGTCGTCGGGCAGCACCGCGCCGCGGCCCAGGAGGACCGCTGGGCCGACCTCGCCCGGAACGACCGCGTCACCGTCATCGCCGAGCTCGACGCGGAGTTCGCCGACGCCGGGGGGTCCTGCACGTGCATCGACGCCGGCTGGTCGGAGGACGGTGCGCGTGGCTACGTCACCGTCGTCGTGCGCTACCCGCGTCCGGACATCGTCGGCGAGAAGGGGCCGGGCCTGTCCGGCAACGGCCGGCCCATGCTGCGGCGGCGGACCGTCACCGAGCGCAACGCCGTCTACCTCGGCGGTCTCGCCTCGCTCGCGCTCGCGACGGCCCGGCACGCCATCGCCGTGGCCGTCGCCGCCGACGACGTCCACGTGCTCATCGTGCGCCCGACCGAGAACGGCACCGGTCTCGAGCCGCTGTACCTCGGCAGCCTGAGTCGGGAGGCCGTGACGCTGCGACCGGCCGCCGCCGACCCGCTGCCCCTGCTCCTCAGCGCTGCTGCCCGGCCGATGTGCTTCGAGGGCCAGTCGCACGACCTGGCCCCGCTCGCGCCGGAGGCCGACATCGAGGCCGTCGTCGGCGCGTGCGTCGCCGCCCTCGAGGACGAGGCCCTGGACGCCGCGCTGGATGGCGCGGTCGGTGGATCGGCGGGCACCGCCTGACCCGTACCGGGCGCCGCCCGATCCGTCCGAAACGCCCACTCGTGCGACGAGTGGGCGTTTTGACGTGGGGGGTACATTTCACGATTCATCACCATCCTCAAAATCGCGAAATGCTCTGTGCTGCAATGGAACCCACGAGCGCGCTACGCTGCGATCAGCACGCAGGCGCCGGGCCTCGGCAGGCGTGTCGATGACGTCTCTACGCTCACGGGGCAGGGCGGCGAGGCGGGGTCTAGGGGGACCTGTGCTGACCGTGAGCTTCAACCCACCGCCGGGATGGCCGGCCCCACCGTCGTCGTGGGTCCCGTCGGACGACTGGCTGCCGGAGCCCGAGTGGCCGGACCCGCCGGTGCGCTGGACCTTCTGGACGACGGAGGGCGGGCCGGACGTCTCCCGCGGGCTGCGGGACCGCGGCCGCCGGTCGCAGGTCTCGTTCCCCGTCGCGACGGTCGCCGCGCAGTCGACGGTGTCGCTCGCCGCGCTGTTCCCGGAGCGCGGGGGCCGGGGCCGGTCGGTCCACCGCGGGTACGGCAGCAGCTCGTCCAACAGCACCACCGGGCCCGGCAACTCGGCCTGGATCGGTTCGCCCTACGCCGGGTCGAGCACCGACAGCTCCCCGCACGGCGGCGTCGCGCGGACGTCCGGGCTCTACGAGCGCGCCGGTCGCGAGTACTACCGTCCCCGCGGCTCCTACGACACCTTCGGCGCGTCGGTGCTCGACGGAACGCACGCGCTGACGGCCCTCGAGGGGACGCGGGCGAGCGCCGACCCGGCCGCGGTGCTCGACTCGACCGTGCGCGCCCGACAGCTCACCACGAGCCACCCCGTCGTCGACGACGCGACGCTCGCCGCGGCCGGCGCCTCGCGGGCCCGGCTGTCCCCGGTGCTGCGGGTCGTGACGCACCCGTCAGGCTTCCGTGTCCAGTTCTGCGTCGGGGGCGCCGTGGCCGCGGCCCTGGCGGAGCTGATGAGGCCGGCGCTCGTGGCCGGCGCCTCCGGCACCGACGCGTCCGACCTGCCCGACGGGACGGGACGGTCCGGCAGTTCGGGTGACCCCCGCGCGCCACGGCGGGGCGTCGAGAACGGCGGGGCGGGCCGAGAGCGGGGGATCCGGATGCTGCTGCGCCGGTCCCGGAACGGTGAGACCGCCCGGGGGGCGCCGGAGCAGGGCATCGCGACCATCGGGGCGTCCACGGCGG
>JAEWFB010000185.1 GCA_023389095.1 Actinomycetes bacterium | reverse complement strand
GCCACGACGGGCCTCAAGTAAGCACTCACGCACGCCAGGAACGGAGAACAACCATGTCCGACCGTCCGACCCACACCCCCACCCCACGCAGCCTCCACGTCGGCGGGGCCGCCTCCCTCGCGGCCTTCGCCCTCGCGCCCACTGCCAGCGCGGGCGCCGCGACGCGCACCGGCTCGGCCCCGGCCTTCCTGCGGAACGGGCTGAACGCGCAGACGCGGGCGCTCGACGCCGCGCGCGTGCGCACCTGGGCCGCCGACACGTGGCGCAGCCTCGTCGCCATGACCGACCCGACGACCGGCCTGCCGGCCGACAACATCCCGGAGAGCCTGGCGGCCAAGGACCGCTCGGGCTACACCTCGCCGACGAACATCGGCGGCTACCTGTGGTCGACGATCGCCGCGCGCGAGCTCGGCATCATCGGTCGCGGCGAGGCCTCGGCCCGACTCATCCGCACCCTCAAGACGGTCGAGCGGATGAAGCACCACGAGCCGAGCGGCATGTACTACAACTGGTACGACGAGGCCACCGGCGACGTGCTGACGACCTGGCCCACCGACGGCAACCGCGTCTACCCGTTCCTGTCCAGCGTCGACAACGGCTGGCTCGGCGCGGCGCTGCTCGTCGTCAAGAACTCCGACGCGGCCGCCGCGCCGTGGGCCGCCCGGGTCTTCGACCGGATGCGCTGGGACATGTTCTACGACACGAACGCCTCCCTCAAGCCCGGCCTCATCCACGGCGGGTTCTACGACGCGCCGCCGCCGCCCGGGTTCTCCGGCTTCACCGGCAACCACATCGGTATCGGCCCGGACGTCTGGTACACCAACCACCACTACGACACGACGGTGTCCGAGACCCGCATCACCAGCTACCTCGGCATCCTCACCGGGCAGATCCCCGGTGCCCAGTACTTCGCGATGTGGCGCACCTTCCCGGCGTCGTGCGACTGGTCCTGGCACGAGATGCAGCCGGTCGGCGAGCACCGCACCTACCTCGGGGTCGACGTGTACGAGGGCGCCTACACCTACCGCGGCCTGCACGTCGTGCCCGGTTGGGGCGGCAGCATGTTCGAGGAGCTCATGCCCGACGTCTTCGTCCCCGAGGCGACGTGGGCGCCGAACAGCTGGGGCCGCAACCACCCGCTGCACGTGCGGGCCCAGCGCGAGCACGGCCTCGACGACGCCGGCTACGGCTACTGGGGCTTCAGCCCGTCGAGCGACCCGTTCGCCGGCTACCGCGAGTACGGCGTCGACGCCCTCGGCCTGAACCCCGACGGCTACTTCTCCGACAAGGAGAAGACGAACTACGACCCGGGCTTCGGCACGTGCCGCGCGGCGACGAACCCGAACCCGACGTACGGCGACGGCGTCGTGACGCCGCACGCGTCGTTCCTCGCGATGCAGCACGAGCCGGACGAGGCCTTCACCAACCTCGCGAACCTCCAGGCCGACTTCGACTCCTACGGCCGCGGTGGGTTCTTCGACGCCGTCGCCGTGCGGTCGGGCACGGTGGCGCGCCGCTACCTCTCGCTCGACCAGGCGATGATCATGGGCGTCGCGGGCAACGTGCTCGGCGGTGACGTGATCCGTCGCGGCTTCTCGACGCCGCCCGTCGAGAAGCGCCTCCGGCCGGTCATCGGCATCGAGGAGTTCGGCGCCGGGATCGCCTGAGCCACAAAAGAATCCGTATCGAACGTCAGCTTCTCCACCCCTCGACGCGTCGGCAGCGTCCCACCGCGCGCCGACGCCCTCCGTGGCCGCCCGCCACCTTGCCCCCTCTGTGCGGGCGGCCACGGAACCTTCGCCACCGGCATGAAAGGCTTGACCCGTGCAACCCGAGACGAGCACGACCGACGACGGGGTCACCTACCGCGACCTCAACGGCAACGGCCGGATGGACCCCTACGAGGACCCCCGGCTGCCCGTCGACGAGCGCGTCGAGGACCTGCTCGGGCGACTCTCCCTCGAGGAGAAGGTCGGGCTCATGTTCCAGACCGTCATCGAGGCCGGGGCCGACGGCTCGGTGCTCGAGACGCCCGGCAACATCAGCAAGTCGCCGACGTCCGAGGTCGTGCTCAAGAAGCACCTGAGCCACTTCAACGTCCACGCCCTCGACGACCCCCGGATGGCTGCCCGGTGGAACAACGCCCTGCAGGCCCTCGCCGAGCAGACGCCGCACGGCATCCCGGTGACGATCTCCACCGACCCGCGGCACGCGTTCATCGAGAACGTCGGGGTGTCGTTCTCGGCCGGCGCGTTCTCGCAGTGGCCGGAGCCGCTCGGGCTCGCGGCCCTGCGCGACGCCGACCTCGTGCGCACCTTCGCCGACGTCGCCCGGCAGGAGTACGTGGCCGTCGGCATCCGGGCCGCGCTGCACCCGACCCTCGACCTCGCCACCGAGCCCCGGTGGGCCCGGCAGGCCGGCACGTTCGGCCAGGACCCCGACCTCGTCACCGAGCTCGGCGTCGCCTACCTCAAGGGTTTCCAAGGGGACTCGCTCGGGTCGACGAGCGTCGCCTGCACGAGCAAGCACTTCCCGGGCGGCGGTCCGCAGAAGGACGGCGAGGACGCGCACTTCCCGTACGGCCGCGAGCAGGTCTACCCCGGCGGCCGGTTCGCCGACCACCTCAAGCCGTTCCCGCCGATCATCGAGGCCGGCACCGCCGGGATCATGCCGTACTACGGCATGCCGATCGAGCTGGAGGTCGACGGCGAGAAGATCGAGCCGATCGGCTTCGGCTACAACAAGCAGGTCGTCACGGGGCTGCTGCGCGAGAAGCTCGGCTACGACGGCGTCGTCGTCACCGACTGGGAGCTCGTCAACGACAACCACGTCGGCGACCAGGTGCTGCCGGCCCGCGCCTGGGGCGTCGAGCACCTCGACCCGCACGGCCGCATGGAGCTGATCCTCGAGGCCGGCGCCGACCAGTTCGGCGGCGAGGAGTGTGTCGAGGTCCTGCTCGACCTCGTCGCGCAGGGCCGGGTCACCGAGGAGCGGGTCGACGCGTCGGCCCGCCGGATCCTCGCCGTGAAGTTCCGCCTCGGCCTCTTCGACGACCCGTACGTCGACGAGGACGCGGCCGCCACGACGGTCGGCCGGCAGGACTTCCGCGACCTCGGCCGCGCCGTCCAGGCCCGCTCCGTCACGGTGCTGCAGAACGGCGCCCCTGCGGGTGGGCGCCCGGCCGGCTCGACGGTGACGGACGCCGACGCGACGCTGCCGCTGCGCGAGGGCCTCAACGTCTACGTCGAGAACGTCTCGCCCGAGGCGGCCGCACGCCTCGGCACCGTGGTCGACCGGCCCGAGGACGCCGACGTCGCCGTCGTGCGCGTCACCGCGCCGTTCGACCCCCGTTCGGACCTGTTCCTCGAGTCGTGGTTCCACCAGGGGTCCCTCGACTTCCCGCCCGGGCTCGTGCACCGGCTGGGCCGGGTGGCGGCGTCGTGCCCGCTCGTGCTCGACGTCGTGCTCGACCGTCCCGCGGTGCTGACGCCGCTGCTGCCGATCGCGACGACGGTCGTCGGCAGCTACGGCACGAGCGACGACGCGCTCGTCGACGCCCTGACCGGGGTCGAGATGCCGCAGGGACGGCTGCCCTTCGACCTGCCGCGCTCGATGGAGCAGGTGCGCGGGCACGGTGAGGACGTACCGGGCTACGACGACCCGCTCTTCGCCTTTGGCCACGGCCTCGGCGCCTGAACGCGCCCGAGGGCGCCGGCGCCGACGCGGCGGCTCAGCCGGTGTAGCCCTCGACGGTGCGCTCCGAGCGCACCTGTGCCTCGTTGGGGTTGTCGCCGAACTCGCGCTTCGCCCGGCGCTGACGCAGCAGGTCCCAGCACTGGTCCAGCTCGACCTCGACGCTGCGCAGCCTGGCGTGCTCGTCGTCGACGCTGATCTCGCCCTTGCCGAGCGAGTCACGCAGCGCGTGCTCCTCGTCGATGAGCGACTTGATGCGGCCCTGGATGGAGACGTCGTCAGTCATGGCTCAGTCTCGCACGCGGACCGTACCCGAGCGCGGGTCCTCGGGCGCGGGCCTCAGGTGCGGGCCGAGGCGACGACCCGGCCCGTGCCGGTGCGCACCTCGATGGCCCGGATCTGGTCGGGGCTCAGCGCCGTCGCCCCGGTCACCTGCGAGTAGCCGGTCGCCGTCGCGCGCCAGGAGGCCGCGGTCGTCGCCTTGCCGCTGCCGTCGATGACGTAGAGGAGCAGCTCGCCGGTCTTCGGCATGTCCTCGCAGTCGATGTCGACCTGGGTGCCCCACCCGCGCGTCACGAGGGCGACGTCGATCTTGACGGCCGAACCCGGGGCGGCCGCGACCGTGTAGTGCGTCGTCGGCGGCGTCGTCGAGGTGGACAGTCGCGGCCCGAGCCACACGCCACCCGCGAAGAGCACGACGGCGGCGGCCGCCGCGAGCGCCGACAGCCACGCGCGACGCCTCCGGCGGCGTCGGGACACCTCGGCGAGCAGGTTCGTGACGCGCCCGTCGTCCGAGGGTGGGAGCGATGCGGCCGGTGGGTCGGCGGTGTCGGTGAGGTGCGGTCCGCCGTCGGGACCGGCGAGGTCGAGCAGCCGCGGCAGCCCCGACACCTGGCCGAGCTCGACCTGGCAGTCGCGGCACGTGCGCAGGTGCTCGGTGAAGGCGCGGTGGTCGTCGTCGGCCAGGCCACCGAGCACGTACGCGCCGAGGAGCACGTGCACGTCGTCCGGGCCGGGGTTCATCGGGTCACTCCCATCTCGTCGAGGATCACGCGCAGGTTGCGCACGGCGTAGTAGGCCCGCGACTTCACGGTGCCCTCGGGCACCCCGACGCGGGTGGACGTCTCGGCCACGGAGAGCCGTTCGTAGTAGAGGCAGCGGACGATGTCGCGGTGGGCGGGCTGGAGGCGGCCGAGCGCCTCCTCGACGAGCACCTGGTCGAGCGCCCGGTCGAGGGCCGCGTCGTCCTCGGGGACGTCGACGAGCTGCGCCTGCTGGGGGCGCCGGGTCGCGGCGCGGTGCTGGTCGACGATGAGGTGGCGGGCCGTGGTGATGAGGTACGCCCTGAGGTTCTCGGCCTCGGGCGCCTGACGCCAGACGCGGAGGATGACCTCCTGGACGATGTCGTCGACGCGGTTGGCATCGCTCGTCGCCCGCCACACGACGCGTCGGAGCATCGGGCCGTGCTCGCGGTAGATCTCCGCGACGGCGTCGTCGTCGAGCGGCATGCGGGCCCTCACCTCCTTGCATCCTGCGGGCGGCCCCTAGGCGAGGACGTCGCCGCCGCGCCAGCGGTTCACCGCCGGCCACACCCGAACCGTCTCACGGCGGCCTAGCGTGGGGGCATGGACGACGCGCCCGCGCCCGACGCGTCCGACGTGCGGGTCCCCGACGCGTCGGACCCGCACCCGGTCACGGGGCAGCCCTTCCCCTCGCCGGTGCCGCCGGGCACCGGGTGGCCCGGCGACCCGGCCGACGCGTCGACGCCGGTGGCGCGCACACCGGGGCAG
>JAEWFB010000180.1 GCA_023389095.1 Actinomycetes bacterium | reverse complement strand
GCTGACGCACCACCTGTCGTGAGGGCTCGGGGAGTCCGCGAGCCCGGCAGAGCCGGCCGAAGTCGAGCTCACCGAGGCTCTGGACCCCGAAGGCGATGTCGCGGACGACGGCCCTGATGAAGGCCCTACGCGTGCGGCCCCGGACGAGACGTTGCGCGGCCGCGAGTCGCCTCGGTGTCGTGAGCCGTTGCTGGACCGTCATGAGCAGGACGAGCGCCGCCTGCCGGTCCGACGCGGCCCAGTGAGCGGCCCGGATCGCGGCGACCTCGGGCCGGGCGCGCGGCAGGCCCGTGCCGACGAGCTCGCCCGGCACGCGTCGGATCACCTTGTGCACGCGTGCTCCCGGCAGCGCCACCGTGTTGTGGTGGTGGAGGGCCGAGACATGGATGTCGGCGTCGGAGTATCCGCTGAGACCGGCATGCTGAAGCGCCGTGACCCCGTCGATCGCCGCGATGCCGATGCCGGTCTCGAAGACGGCGGCCCATCGGCGCGCCACGACATCCAGCGGGCCTGTGTGCACGGATACGGTCTGGCGCCGGTGGGCGATCCAGCGCCCGCCGTCGACCTCGGAACGGATGTCGTGCCGGGAGATGCCGAGAGCGGCGAGCTGGGCCCGTGACACGACGCCGCCCTGTGCCTCGGCTGCCTCCGTGGCAATCCGGCGTCTGGTCCTGCGTTCCACGGCTCGAGCATCCGGCCGTCATCGGGTTCCGTCGGGACGGAAGGGCGGAGCTGTGGACACCAGAGCGCGGTCCACGGCCCATGTGGACGACGGTTCGATGTATTACCGCGTGCCTGGGACCGCGCCGATACATCGAACGAGAGCGGGAGGAGGGCGGAACGACGGCCGTCGGATGTGACAATGGGTCATGCTCTTCCTGCTCGGGGTCCTCGTCGTCGTGGTGGGCGTGGCCCTGTCCATCGCCCTGCACGAGATCGGTCACCTCGTCCCCGCCAAGAAGTTCGGCGTCAAGGTCACCCAGTACATGGTCGGGTTCGGTCCCACGGTGTGGTCGCGCAAGCGTGGCGAGACCGAGTACGGCATCAAGGCCATCCCGCTCGGCGGGTACGTCCGGATGATCGGGATGCTCCCGCCCCGCCCGGGCGACGCGCCGGGCCAGCTGCGCAGCGTCTCCACCGGCCGCTTCAGCCAGATGGTCGACCAGGCGCGGGCGGACTCCATGGAGGAGGTCCAGCCCGGTGACGAGGACCGCGTCTTCTACAAGCTGAGCCCCGGCAAGAAGATCGTCATCATGCTCGGCGGGCCGATGATGAACCTGCTCATCGCCTTCGTCCTCATCACCGGCGTCATCACGCTGTACGGCCTGCCGCAGGTGGCGGCCAAGGTTGGCCTCGTGGCGCAGTGCGTGCCCACCGCGGCCCCGACGGTGCAGGCGCCGCAGCCGACGTGCGCGCCGGGCGACCCGAAGGCCCCGTCGGCCGCCGCGGGCCTGCAGCAGGGCGACCGCATCCTCACCATCGACGGCAAGGCCGTCACGTCGTGGGACCAGGTGTCGGCCACGATCCGCGACCACGCCGGCACCCCGATGGCCTGGGTCGTGCAGCGCGGCGACCAGAAGGTCGACGTCACCGTCACGCCGGCCAAGCTCGAGCGGGCCACGTACGGTGCTGACGACAAGCCGGTCGTGCGCGACGGCAAGCTCGTGCTGGCCCCGGTGGGCTACGCCGGCATCGTCCCCGGCCAGGACCTCGTGCGGACGCCGATCCTCGAGGCCCCGGCGTACGTCGGGCAGCGCGTCCTCGACACCGCCGGCATCATCGTGCAGATCCCCCAGAAGATGGCGGGCGTCGTGCAGGCCGCGTTCGGCTCTGGCGAGCGCGACCCCAACGGGCCGATCTCGGTGGTCGGCGTCGGGCGGCTCGGCGGCGAGGTCGCGGCGGTCGACATCCCGGCGTCCGAGGGCGGCAACTGGGTCAAGCTGGCGCAGCTCGTGCTGCTCATCGCCTCTCTCAACCTCGCCCTCTTCGTCTTCAACCTCATTCCGCTGCTGCCGCTCGACGGCGGCCACGTGGCCGGGGCGCTCTGGGAGGCCGTCAAGAAGGGCTGGGCCCGGCTCCGCCACCGGCCCGACCCCGGCTACGTCGACGTCGCCAAGCTCCTGCCGGTCGCCTACGGCATGAGCCTCGTGCTCATCACCATGTCGGTGCTGCTCATCTACGCCGACATCGTCAAGCCGATCAACTTCTTCGGCTGACCGATCGACAGAGCGGTTCGTCCCACCCGCGTCACGGCCTCCGACGTCGTGCCCCGGACCGAACCGCTCCGTCGATCGCGCCATAATGGGCCGCATGAGCGTCTCCCTCGGCATGCCGTCCGCGCCCCCGCCGGTCCTCGCGCCCCGCCGCAAGACCCGCCAGATCCAGGTGGGCAAGGTCGGGGTCGGCTCCGACTTCCCGATCTCGGTGCAGTCGATGACCACGACGCCGACGACCGACATCAACGCGACCCTCCAGCAGATCGCCGAGCTGACCGCCGCCGGCTGCGACATCGTCCGCGTCGCGTGCCCGAGCCAGGACGACGCCGACGCCCTGCCCGCCATCGCGCGCAAGAGCCAGATCCCGGTCATCGCCGACATCCACTTCCAGCCGAAGTACGTCTACGCGGCCATCGACGCCGGCTGTGCGGCCGTGCGCGTCAACCCGGGCAACATCCGCCAGTTCGACGACCAGGTCAAGGAGATCGCCCGGGCGGCCAAGGACGCCGGCGTCTCGATCCGCATCGGCGTCAACGCCGGCAGCCTCGACAAGCGGATCATGGAGAAGTACGGCAAGGCGACGCCCGAGGCGCTCGTCGAGTCGGCGGTCTGGGAGGCGAGCCTCTTCGAGGAGCACGACTTCCACGACTTCAAGATCTCCGTCAAGCACAACGACCCCGTCGTCATGGTCCGCGCCTACGAGCTGCTCGCCGAGCGCGGCGACTGGCCCCTGCACCTCGGGGTCACCGAGGCGGGCCCGGCCTTCCAGGGCACCATCAAGTCGGCGACGGCCTTCGGTGCCCTGCTCTCCCGCGGCATCGGCGACACGATCCGCGTGTCCCTGTCGGCCCCGCCGGTCGAGGAGGTCAAGGTCGGCAACCAGATCCTGCAGAGCCTCAACCTCAAGCCGCGCAAGCTCGAGATCGTCTCGTGCCCGTCGTGCGGCCGCGCCCAGGTCGACGTCTACACGCTCGCCGACCAGGTCACCGCCGGTCTCGAGGGCATGACGGTCCCGCTGCGGGTGGCCGTCATGGGCTGCGTCGTCAACGGCCCCGGCGAGGCCCGGGAGGCCGACCTCGGCGTCGCGAGCGGCAACGGCAAGGGCCAGATCTTTGTCAAGGGCGAGGTCATCAAGACCGTGCCCGAGGCCCAGATCGTCGAGACGCTCATCGAGGAGGCCATGCGGATCGCCGAGGAGATGGGCGAGCCGATCGACGACGACGCGGCAGGCAGCCCCAGCGTCACCGTCGGCTGACCGTGCGCCCACCCGTCCCGGCGACGGGGCGTTTCGCCGTCGTGAGCGGGCTCGCGGGCGAGATCGTCGCGCTGCAGCCCGGCCGACGCGTCGTGGTGGGGGTCGACGGGGTGGACGGCGCGGGCAAGACGGTCCTCGCCGACCAGCTCGCCGAGGTCATCGGCGCTGCCCGCGACGTGGTTCGGGTGTCGGTCGACGGGTTCCACCGGCCCCGCGCCGAGCGCGTGGCCCGCGGGCGCGGCCCGGAGTCGTTCTACGAGGACTCCTACGACTACGCCGCGTTCCGTCGCGCCGTGCTCGAGCCGTTCCGTGCCGGTCTGCCGGTGACGCCCACGGTCGACGACGTCGAGCGTGACGAGCGCGTCACGCCGGGCTCCCTGCCGGTCGGCGTCGACACGGTGCTGCTCGTCGACGGGATCTTCCTGCAGCGGCCCGAGCTGGCCGACGCGTGGAACGCCGTCGTGTTCGTCGACGTGCCCTTCGCGGTGTCGGTACCGCGCGGCAACGCACGCTTCGACGGCGACCACCACGGCGACCACCACGGCGACCACCACGGCGACCACGACGACGACCCCGAGGCGCCGTCGAACAGCCGCTACGTGGGCGGGCAGCGGCTCTACCTCGCGCAGGCGCAGCCGCGGCAGTCGGCGACGTGGGTGCTCGACAACACCGACCTCGACGCGCCCGTGCTCCACCACAACCGCCGCTGAGGCGTCCGAGGGGACGGCGGGGGAGGCGTCGGGCCCGGACGGCCCGCGCACCGATCGACACGTCGAGGTCACGATGGGGTCGCCGGGCGCGAGCCGTAGGTGACAAGTGGCCCTCGTGCCGTCACTCTTGGGGAGTGCTCCGCCAACGCCTCCCTGTGCGGTCGCTGTCGACCGCCGACCGCGACACGGCCCTCGCGCTGTGTGCGCGCGACCGGGTGGCCAACGTCTTCGTCGCCGCCCGCATCCTCGAGGGCAGCATCGCCGCGTCACCGGGCTCGCTCCTCGGGCACGTCGAGGCCGGCGACCTCACCGGTCTCGCATGGGTCAGCGCGAACGTCGTGCCGGTCGAGCTCGATGACGCCGGCGTCACGGCGGTGGCGGCGCGCATCATGCGGATGCGGCGCCAGTGCGCGTCGATCTTCGGCCCGAGCGAGCAGGTCGTCGGGCTCTGGGACCGGCTCGGCCCGTCGTGGGGGCCGGTCCGCGCCGTCCGCACCCACCAGCCGCTCCTGGCCACCTCGACCCCGCCGTCCAGCCTCGGCGTCGAGCTCGACGACCGGGTCCGCCCGGCGACGCTCGACGAGGTCGACCTCGTGCTCCCGGCTGCGGCGCACATGTTCACCGAGGAGATCGGCTACCCGCCCTACCACGGCTCCGACCGCGGCTACCGGGCGAGCATCGCGGCGCTGGTCCGGCAGGGCCACACCTACGTCCGGATCGAGGACGGCGAGGTCGTCTTCAAGGCCGACATCGGCTCGCTGGCCCTCGG
>JAEWFB010000164.1 GCA_023389095.1 Actinomycetes bacterium | reverse complement strand
CCGGTGCCGGGGCGAGGACCTCGGGCGCCGACGCGTCGCCGTGGCCGGGCAGCGCCACCCCGGCGGCACCGGCCTGGCGCGCGACGGGCGACAGCGGCAGCAGGGTGCGGCGGTCGCCGGGCGTGTGGCTCTCGACGTGCCCGCCGTCGAGGATGGTGCGCAGGTGGGCGCTCATGTCGCGGTAGGAGTCGAAGCCGAGCACGGCGTCGGCCTCGGGCAGCTGGTCGGCCAGCTGCTTGCCGTAGCGCTCGGCGAGACACCCGACGGCCACGACCTTCTGGGTGCGTCCGTGCTCCTTGAGGTCGTTCGCCTCGAGGAGTGCGTCGATCGAGTCCTTCTTGGCCTGCTCGACGAACCCGCAGGTGTTGACGACGGCGACGTCGGCCTCCGACGCGTCGTCGACGAGCCGCCACCCCTCGGCCAGCAGGCGCCCGGCGAGCTCCTCGCTGTCGACCTCGTTGCGGGTGCAGCCGAGGGTGACGAGGGCGACGCTGCGCTCGGTGGTCGGGAGGGGTGGGGCCATGCGACCACTCTAGATGGCGGGGTGTTCAATGTCGGACATGCTCGGAGCGGACGGCCAGCGCCCCACCACGGACGACCCGGACACCTCGGACGAGAGGGTCGATGCCGCGCGCGTCGCAGGCATCGACAGCGCCGTCGACGCGTCCTCCTCCCCGCAGCTCGCCCGCGCCCGGCGGCTGCTCAACGAGCACCCGCTCGTCGACGGCCACAACGACCTGCCGTGGGCAGCGCGCGAGCTGACGCGCTACGACTTCGAGGCGCTCGACGTGTCGGGCCGGCTCGCCTCCACCCAGACCGACTTTCCCCGCCTGCGCGAGGGCGGTGTCGGGGCGCAGTTCTGGTCGGTGTTCGTGCCGAGCACGCTGCCCGAGGGCGAGGCCGTCATCGCCACGCTCGAGCAGGTCGACGCCGTGCACCGGATGGTCGCGACGTGGCCGGGCGAGCTCGCCCTGGCCCTCACCGCCGACGACGTCGAGGCCGCCCGCGCCGGCGCACGCATCGCCTCGCTCCTCGGCGCGGAGGGCGGCCACTCGATCGGCTCCTCCCTGGCGGCGCTCCGCGCGATGCACGCGCTCGGCGTGCGGTACATGACGCTGACGCACAACGACAACACGCCGTGGGCCGACTCGGCCACCGACGTCCCGGCCGTCGGCGGGCTCACCGCCTTCGGCCGCGAGGTCGTCCGGGAGATGAACCGGCTCGGCATGCTCGTGGACCTCAGCCACGTCGCCGCCACGACGATGCGCACGGCGCTCGCGACGACCGAGGCGCCCGTGCTCTTCAGCCACTCCTCGGCGCTGGCCCTGTGCGACACGCCCCGCAACGTGCCCGACGACGTCCTCGCCGCCCTGCCCGACAACGGCGGGGTCTGCATGGTGACGTTCGTGCCCGAGTTCGTCTCCCCCGACACCGCCGCGTGGCGCGTCGAGGCTGCCGGCGCCGCGGCGCAGGTCGGTGTCGACGCCAAGGACTGGGAGGCCTTCGGACGCTTCACGGCCACGTGGGGACGCGAGCACCCCAAGCCCGACGCGACGATCGCCCAGGTGGCCGACCACGTCGAGCACGTGCGCGAGGTCGCCGGCCTCGCGCACGTCGGCATCGGTGGCGACTACGACGGCACGGACACCTTCCCGGTCGGGCTCGAGGACGTCAGCGGCTACCCGCGGCTCGTGGCCGAGCTGCTCGACCGGCGCTGGTCCGACGACGAGGTCGCCGCGCTCGTGCGCGGCAACGCCCTGCGGGTGCTGCGCGACGCCGAGGCCGTCGCCCGCGACATCCAGGACACCCGCTCCCCCTCCATCGCGACCATCGAGCAGCTCGACGGCGGCCACCGGCTGCCCTGACGACGCGCTGCCGTCACCGCGCTGCCGTCACCGCGCCGGTGACGCGGCGTCCGGGGTGGCGACGGCGACCTCGTCGGGTGCCCGCCGGGCCCGCAGCACCAGCTTGTAGAGCTCGCCGAGGGCCAGCAGGACCACGCCCGGGACGAGGACGACGGCCCACTGCCGGCCGGTGAGGGGCACGGTGCTGAAGAGGTCCTGCAGCACCCGGACCTGCGTGATGAGCATGGCGCTGACGAAGGCCCATCCCAGGGCCCACAGCAGCTTGGGGTTCGAGAACGTCGCGCTCCCGAAGGCGCTGTCCTCGGGGAAGCGCAGGTTGAGGGCGAGGAAGGCGTTCATCACCGACAGCCCGACCAGGGCCATCGTCTGCCCCACCTCGAGCGAGCCGAAGGTGGTCTTGCCGATCTGGACGAGGACCAGTGTCGCGGCGGCCATGTACAGGCCGTTCACGAGCAGCCGGACCATCATCGACCTGACGATGATGGCCTGGTCGAAGGGTCGCGGTGGTCGGCGCATGATCCCCGGGTTGGCGACGTCGAGTCCCATGACCGCACCGAGCGGGGCCACCACCGCCATGTGGATCCACAGCACCTGGGCGGGGCTGAGCAGCGCCGTGCCGGCGACCTGGAACGCCGTGGAGCCCAGGAAGGCGAGGATGAACATGAAGAGGTTGGCGATCTGGATCCGCAGGAACTTCTGCAGGTTGTCGTAGACCGACCGCCCCTCCTCGACCGCGGCGACGATCGTGGCGAAGTTGTCGTCGGCCAGGATCATCTTGGCGGCGCCCTTGGCGACGTCCGTGCCGGTGATGCCCATGGCGATGCCGATGTCGGCGGCGGCGATCGCGGGCGCGTCGTTGACGCCGTCCCCGGTCATCGCCACGATGTGGCCGCCTCGCCGGAGCACCTCGACGAGCCGCACCTTGTGCTCGGGGGCGACCCGGGCGATGACGCCGATCTGCTCGACCTGCTCGGCAGCCTGCGCGTCGTCGAGGGCCATGAACTCCGCGCCCGTCAGCGTCCGTCCCTCGATGCCGAGCTCGCCGGCGATCGCGGCCGCGGTGACGGCATGGTCTCCCGTGATCATGCGGACCCGGATCCCCGCGCGCCTCGCCTCGGCGATGGCCGTCCTGGCCTCGGCGCGTGGGGGGTCCACCTGGCCGACCAGGGCGACCATCTCGAGGTCCTGCATGAGCGGCATCAGGTCGCCCGATGGGTCGAAGGTGGCGGGGTCGAACTCCCGCTGGGCGAAGGCGAGGACGCGCCGGCCCTGGCCGGCGATGCGCGCGTTCTCCGCGACGACCAGCGCGCGCATGTCGGGGGTCAGCGTCTCACTGACCCCTCCGGGCATCCGGGCGCTCGCCGACCGGTCGAGGACGACGTCGGGCGCGCCCTTCACGTACGCCCGTACGACCGGTCTGCCGTCGGCTCCGGGCATCGTGTGGAAGGTCGCCATGAACTTGTAGTCCGAGTCGAAGGGCACCGCCGCGATGCGCGGGTGGCTCAGGCGGAACTCCCGCACGTCGATGCCGCCCTTCTGGGCGAGCACGTAGAGGGCGCCCTCGGTCGGGTCGCCCACCACGGTGCCGTCCTGGATGTCGGCGTCCTCGCAGAGCGCGCACGGGAAGAAGACGTAGTCGAGGTCGGCCTCGGCGTCCCCCGTCGTGCGCTGCACCTGGCCCTCGAAGCTGTAGCCCTCACCGGTCACGGTGTAGCGGTGCGCGACGGTGCTGACCTCGCGGACGGTCATCTCGTTGCGGGTCAGGGTGCCGGTCTTGTCGGAGTTGATCGCCGAGGTGGAGCCCAGGGTCTCCACGGCCGGCAGCACCTTCATGATCGCGTGCCGGCGGGCCATGTTCACCGAGCCGACCGCCAGGATCGTGGTCACGACGGCGGGCAGGGCGTCGGGGATGGACCCCACGGCCAGGGCCACGCCGATGCCGAACAGGACCGTGAAGGACTCGCCCTGCGCCAGTCCCATGACGAGGATCGCGATGAAGGCGAAGAGGGCCGCGCCGATGATGAAGACCGTGAGCCGGTCGACCTGCTTGGTCAGGGGCGTCTTCTCCACCTTCTGCCCCGCGAGCAGGTGCGCGATGTGCCCCACCTCCGAGCCCATGCCGGTGGTCGTCACGAGGATCTCGCCGTGGCCGCGGGTGACGTTGGTGTTCATGTAGGCCATGCACGTGCGGTCGCCGATCGCCACGTCCGTCGCGGGGAGCGCCTCGGTGCCCTTCTCGACCGCGAGGCTCTCCCCGGTCAGGGCACCCTCCTCGATCTGGAGCGTGGCCGCGACGACGACCCTGCCGTCCGCCGGCACGCGGTCACCCGCGTCGACGAGCACGATGTCGCCCGGCACGATCTCCTCGGCGGGGACCTCGAGGACCGAACCGCCGCGACGGACCTTGGCGACCGCCTGGAGCATGGCCCCGAGCGCCGCAGCCGCGGCGTGCGCCTTCCCCTCCTGGTGGTAGCCCAGCCACGCGTTGAACAGGGTCAGCAGCGCCAGGCCCACGGCGGTGCCCCACTCGCCGATGAGCAGGCTCACGACCGCCGCCACGACGAGCACGACCTGCATGTAGTCGCGGTAGTGCTTGAGGAACTGCCTCCAGACGGGCTCCGGCGCCTCCGCGGCAATCGCGTTCGGCCCGTGTGCCGCGAGGCGCTGCTGGGCCTCCCCCGCCGTCAGACCGGTGGACGGGTCGACGTCCAGGGCCGCGGCCACCTCGTCGACCGTCAGGGCCCACCACGCGTCCGACTCCGGACGGGCCGTCATCGCCCCGGCACCGGCCCGCAGACCCCCGGAAGCGGTCGTGCTCTGGTCCTTCTTCTTGTCCATGGCCGGCCTCCCGCATGCCGCGCGTCGCGGACGCGCTCGGGTCCCACACCTCGGTCGCCTTCGTAGGCTAACTCCCGGGCGGGCCCGGCGTCCGGGCTTCCCCGAGGCAGGCGGGCCACCGGCGGGCTACCGGCGGGCTACCGGCGGAAGCGGGCGATGGTGAGCCCGACGAGGCGGGCGACGACGAGCGCGACGTAGAGCATCCCGGTGATCTGCTGGAGCAGCACGAACGCGCGGGCGTGCGGCTCGACGGCGTAGATGTCGGACAGGCCGGTCGAGGTCATCGTCGTGATCGACAGGTACAGCAGCTCGAACCACGTGCGCATGCCGGGTTGCCCCGTCTCGCCGTACACGGTGAACGAGGACGGCCACACGTGCTGGACCGCGAGGTAGACGTACGCGAAACCCCACGCCACGACGGTGAAGGTGGCACCGGTGGCATAGAGCTCGTCACGGGTGACCCAGTTGTCGGCGAACATGTACCGCAACAGGGCGTAGCCGGTGTAGAGGTAGAAGACGGCGTGGAGCACCGAGCTCCAGAACGCCAGGGTGGTGTTGTCGGGCCAGACCGCCTCGGCGACGGTGAGGACGACGACCGGTCCACCCAGGAGCACCGCCACCCAGGTCAGGGCCGGCGTGGCGCGCACGGCGCGCACCGCGAGGAAGAGCACGAGCAGGCCGATGAGCCCGAAGACCGCCCGGCCGGTCTCCCGGACGTCACCCTGACGCGTCTCGATGAACGGATAGGCGAGCAGAGCCGCCAGCTGGGCGAACAGCAGGAGGGCGCACGGTGTCTCGGCGACCTTGCGCCGCAGGCGGTCCCATCGGTTCGGGGGGCCCGGGCGGCGGGGCGTCGACGGCCAGAGCTCGAGTGAGGCACTCACCTCCCGGAGCCTAGCCGCGGCGGCGTCAAGAAGGCGTCAAGAGCCGTCACCGGGCCGTCAACGAGCGGGGTGCGTGAGGAGTCCCGGGCCTACGAAGGAGGCATGACCGAGAACATCCTCCTCGGCGTCGTCGGGCTGGCCCTCGTCGCCTACCTCGTCCACGTCCTCCTGCACGCGGACCGCTTCTGATGAGCGACACCGTCAGCGGGCTGCTGACCATCGCCGTCCTCGTCGCAGCCCTCGCGATCGTCCACGTGCCGCTCGGCACTTGGATGGCGCGCGTCTTCACCGACGAGAAGCACTGGCGCGTCGAGCACTTCGTCTACCGTGTCTGCCGCATCGACCCCAGGTCGGAACAGCGGTGGACGACGTATGCCGTCGCCGTCATGGGCTTCTCGGTCGTCGGTGTCGTGCTCCTGTTCCTCATGATCGTGCTGCAGGGCGTGCTTCCTCTCGCTCGGGGCGCCGCGATGAACGTGGACACGGCCGTCAACACGGCCGTGTCGTTCGTGACGAACACCAACTGGCAGTCGTACGCCGGCGAGTCCGGGACGTCGCCGTTCGTGCAGACCGTGGGCCTCACCGTCCAGAACTTCGTCTCCCCCGCCGTCGGCCTCGCCGTCGCCGTCGCCCTCGTGCGCGGCCTCGTCCGTTCGAGCGGCTCGGAGCTCGGCAACTTCTGGGTGGACCTCGTCCGCGGCCTCTTCCGGGTCATCATCCCGATCGCCGTCATCGGGGCCGTCGTGCTGCTCCTCGGTGGGGTGATCCAGAACCTCGCAGAGCCCTCGACGCTGGCGACGCTCTCCGGCGGGCACCAGGTGATCCAGGGCGGCCTGGTCGCCTCGCAGGAGTCGATCAAGGAGCTGGGCACCAACGGCGGTGGGTACTTCAACGCCAACTCGGCGCACCCGTTCGAGAACCCGACGCCGTTCACCAACCTCGTCGAGGTCTTCCTGCTGCTCGTCATCCCCTTCTCGCTGCCGCGCACCTACGGCGTCATGGTCGGCGACCGTCGACAGGGCTGGACCGTCCTCGGTTTCATGGCGACCCTGTGGGTCCTCATGCTCACCGTCGTGACGTGGTCGGAGGTGCACGCGGCCACGGGCCCGCTCGCCTCGATGGAGGGCAAGGAGCTCCGCTTCGGCGTGTGGCCCTCGGCGCTCTTCGCGACGAGCACGACGGCCACGTCGACCGGCGCGGTCAACTCGATGCACGAGAGCTTCTCGGCGCTCGGCGGCGGTGGCGCGCTGTTCAACATGATGCTCGGCGAGCTGTCGCCGGGTGGCGTCGGCACCGGCCTGTACAGCGCGCTGCTCGTCGCCGTCCTCACGGTGTTCATCGCCGGTCTCATGGTCGGGCGCACGCCCGAGCTGCTCGGCAAG
This sequence comes from Actinomycetes bacterium, assembly GCA_023389095.1. GTDB lineage: Bacteria > Actinomycetota > Actinomycetes > Actinomycetales > Dermatophilaceae > Monashia. Next base: position 7,364 of record JAEWFB010000164.1, on the reverse strand, counting down.
CAGATCGGCCGTCGCGAGATCACCCTGACCGCTCTCGCCGTCCTCGTCATGCCGACCCTGGTGCTGGCCTTCACCGGCGTGGGGATGGTCGCGCCCCTCGTGGCATCGCAGATGCTCGCCGGCGGCCCGCACGGACTGACCGAGGTCATGTACGCGTACACCTCTGCCGCGAACAACAACGGCAGCGCCTTCGCGGGGTTCTCCGCTGACACGCCCTACACCAACCTCACGTTGGCCCTGTGCATGTTCCTCGGCCGGTTCGTCCCCATCGTCCTCGTGCTCGCCCTCGCCGGTTCCTTGGTGGCACAGCGCCGCCGGCCGGTCACCGCCGGCACGCTCCCCACCCACACCCCCACCTTCGTCGGCCTCTTCGTCGGCGTCGCCGTCATCGTCGGCGGTCTCACCTTCTTCCCGGCCCTGGCCCTCGGACCTCTCGCGGAGGCACTCTCATGACCCGGTCGTCCACGACCACCAGAACTCGCGTCCCTGCGGCGGCGGAGCGGGCAGCCACCGCGCTCGTCCCGCACCGGCACCGTCACGGCGAGGACCTGATTCGGCCCGGCCGGGCGAGCACGTCGTACGCGCAGCTCGGGCGACAGCTGGTCACGACCTTTCCCCAGGCGGTCGTCAAGCTGGACCCGCGCCACGTCTGGCACAGCCCGGTGATGTTCGTGGTGTGGGTCGGCTCCGTCGTCACGACCGTCCAGGCGATCGCCCACCCGTCGTGGTTCGCCTGGGCCGTCGGCGTCTGGCTGTGGGCCACGGTGCTGTTCGCGAACATGGCCGAGGCCGTCGCCGAGGGGCGCGGCAAGGCCCAGGCGGCCACGCTGCGGGCCACACGACGGACCACGACCGCGCAGCGCCGGCTCGCCGACGGCTCCGTCGAGACGGTCGCGGCCTCTGACCTGACGATCGGCGACGTGGTCGTCGTGCGACCGAACGAGGTGATCCCCGGCGACGGTGACGTCGTCGAGGGCATGGCCACCGTCGACGAGTCGGCCATCACCGGCGAGTCGGCCCCGGTGATCCGGGAGTCGGGCGGTGACCGGAGCGCCGTCACCGGTGGCACGACCGTGCTGTCGGACGGGATCGCCGTGCGCATCACGACCAGGCCTGGCGAGACGTTCATCGACCGGATGATCGCCCTCGTCGAGGGTGCCTCGCGCCAGAAGACCCCGAACGAGATCGCCCTGACGATCCTGCTCACGGTCCTGACGATCATCTTCCTGCTGGCCGTCATGGCCATGCAGCCGATGGCGATCTACTCCGGGCAGGCGCAGTCGCCCGTCGTGCTCGTGGCCCTGCTCGTCTGCCTCATCCCGACGACGATCGGCGCCCTGCTCTCGGCCATCGGGATCGCCGGCATGGACCGGCTCGTGCAGCACAACGTCCTCGCGATGTCGGGCCGGGCCGTCGAGGCCGCCGGCGACGTCTCGACGCTCCTGCTCGACAAGACCGGCACCATCACGTTCGGCAACCGTCGCGCGACCGAGCTGCTGGCCGCCCCCGGGCTCGGCGACGAGGAGGTCACCCGGGCGGCGTACGTGTCCTCGCTCGCGGACGAGACGCCCGAGGGCCGCTCGATCGTCGAGCTGGCCGCCGCCGCGCTCGACGCGCCCGCCCGCGAGGCGCTCGACCGGCTGCCGAGGGCGGGGGCCAGCTTCGTCGAGTTCACCGCCGCCACCCGGATGTCCGGCGCCGACCTGCCCGACGGCACGCGCTACCGCAAGGGGGCGGCGGACTCGGTCGCGCGCTGGGTCACCAGCCTCGGTGGCGAGATGCCGAGCGGCGTCCTCACCGAGGTCGACGGCATCGCGACCTCCGGTGGCACGCCCCTCGCCGTCGCGGTGCACGAGGCCGGTCGAACCCCGCGCGTGCTCGGCGTCATCCACCTCAAGGACGTCGTCAAGCCCGGCATGAAGGAGCGTTTCGCCCAGCTGAGGGCCATGGGCATCCGGACCGTCATGATCACCGGCGACAACCCGCTGACGGCGAGGTCGATCGCGGCCGAGGCCGGCGTCGACGACTACCTCGCCGAGGCGACGCCCGAGGACAAGATGGCCCTGATCAAGCGGGAGCAGGAGGGCGGCCGGCTCGTCGCGATGACCGGCGACGGCACCAACGACGCCCCGGCGCTGGCCCAGTCCGACGTCGGCGTCGCGATGAACACCGGGACGATGGCAGCCAAGGAGGCGGCCAACATGGTCGACCTGGACTCGGACCCGACCAAGCTCATCGACGTCGTGTCGATCGGCAAGCAGCTGCTCATCACCCGGGGTGCCCTGACGACGTTCTCGATCGCCAACGACATCGCCAAGTACTTCGCGATCATCCCGGCGATGTTCGTCGTGCTGTTCCCCGGCCTGGGCGCCCTCAACATCATGGGCCTCGCCTCGCCGGAGTCGGCGATCACGTCGGCCGTCATCTTCAACGCGCTCATCATCATCGCGTTGATCCCCTTGTCACTCAGAGGGGTTCGCTACCGCGCCGTCGGCAGCACCGCCCTCCTGCGACGCAACCTCTGGATCTACGGCCTGGGCGGCATCGTGGCCCCGTTCATCGGGATCAAGCTGATCGACCTCGTCGTGAGCCACCTCCCGGGAATGATGTGACACCGATGACCAGCACCGTGCACTCCTTCGTCAAGCAGTCCTGGGCCGGCCTGCGCGTCATGCTCGTGCTCACCGTCCTGCTCGGCCTCCTCTATCCCGCCGTCGTGTGGGGCGCCGGACAGCTCGTCGCGCGCGACCAGGCCGCCGGCTCCCTCGTCAGTGTCGGCGGCCGGGTCGTGGGATCCTCGCTCATCGGTCAACAGTGGTCGGGCGACCAGTGGTTCTGGGGTCGGCCGTCGGCCAGCGACTACTCGGGCAGCACGAGCGGCGGTTCGAACCTCTCGGGACCCGCCCTGGCCGACGAGGTCGCCAAGCGGGCGTCGGCCGCCCGCCTCGACCCGGCCACCGCACCTGCTGACGCGCTGACGGCCTCCGGGAGCGGGCTCGACCCGCACATCTCCCCCGCGTACGCCGAGGCCCAGGTCGCGCGCGTCGCGGCGGCCCGGGGGCTCGACCAGGCTCGCGTCCGCGCGCTCGTCACCCGATACACGACCGGACGTCAGCTCGGCTTCCTCGGCCAGCCACGCGTCGACGTCCTCGACCTCAACCTCGCCCTCGCGCGTCTGTCCGGTCCGGGCGCCGGCTGACCTGCGAGGATCGAGTCATGGCAGGACCCGAGCGGTCGGCGGTCCGGGGCGAGGCAGGCTTCACGCCCGCCGCCCGGGGCCGGGGCTCGCTGCGGATCTACCTCGGCGCGGCCCCCGGCGTGGGCAAGACCGTCGCGATGCTCGACGAGGCGCACCGGCGCCTCGACCGGGGCACCGACGTCGTCGTCGGCATCGTCGAGACGCACGGGCGGCCCCACACGGCGGCGCTGCTCGAGGGGCTGGAGGTGCTGCCCCGCCGCAGCGTGACCTACCGCGGCAGCACCCTGACCGAGCTCGACGTCGAAGCGGTCCTCGCCCGACGCCCGCACGTCGTGCTCGTCGACGAGCTGGCGCACACCAACGTCGGGCCGGAGGTGCGCGTCGACGGCGGAGAGGCCGTCGCGGTCGTCGGCGAGGACGGAGCGGGCACCCCCGGGGACGCGGCCCACGAGAAGCGCTGGCAGGACGTCGAGACGATCCTCGACGCCGGCATCGACGTCCTGTCGACCCTCAACATCCAGCACCTCGAGTCGCTCAACGACACCGTCGAGTCGATCACGGGCGTGCGTCAGCGCGAGACCCTGCCCGACGAGGTCGTACGCCGGGCCGACCAGGTCGAGCTCGTCGACATGACGCCGGAGGCCTTGCGCCGCAGGCTCGCCCACGGCAACGTCTACGCGCCCGAGAAGGTCGACGCCGCCCTGGCCAACTACTTCCGTGTCGGCAACCTGTCGGCGCTGCGCGAGATCGCCCTGCTGTGGCTCGCCGACCGGGTCGACGAGGCCCTCGAGCGCTACCGCGCCGACGAGGGCATCGAGTCGGCGTGGCCGGCCCGCGAGCGGGTCGTCGTGGCCCTGACGGGCGGCCCCGAGAGCGAGACCCTGCTGCGCCGCGGCGCCCGCATCGCCACCCGTTACGCCGGCGGCGAGCTGATCGCCTGCCACGTCCGCTCCTCGGAAGGCCTGGCCACGAGCGACCCCGGCGAGCTGGCCCGGCTGCGCCGCATCGCCCGTGACGTCGGCGCCGAGTTCCACGAGGTCTCGGGCCACGACGTGCCCGCCGCGATCCTCGACCACGCCCGCGGCGTCAATGCCACCCAGATCGTCCTCGGCGTGAGCCGGCGCAGCCGGTGGCAGCAGGTGCTGCGCCCGAGCATCGCCTCGGAGGTCGCCGACGGCTCCGGCGAGATCGACGTGCACCTCGTGCCGCACGAAGGCTCGAGGGTGGGCCGGCGGGCACGACGCCCCGGCCGGGCCTGGGTCCTGCCCTGGCGGCGGGTCGCGGCCGGGTTCGCCCTCGCGACAGTGGGACTCGTCGTCCTGACGGCGATTCTCGTGGCCACGCGCGAGGGTCACACGCTCTCGCTCGACCTGCTCCTCTACCTGGCCCTCACCGTGGTGTGCGCCCTCGTCGGCGGCATCTGGCCCGCGCTGTTCTGCGCTGTCGTGGGATCGCTCGTCGTCAACTGGTACTTCACCGAGCCGCGCGGCACCCTGACGATCAGCGACCCGCCGAACGCGCTGGCCCTCGCGGTGTTCGTCCTCGTCGCCATGGCCGTGTCGTCGGTGGTCAACCTCGTGGCCCGCCGCACCGAGCAGGCCCTGTCGGCCGAGCGCGAGTCGGCGGCCCTCGCCGCCCTGAGCCGTGACCTGCTCGCCGAGCCACGCCCGCTGCCGGCCGTGCTCGAGCGCGCCCGTGATGCGCTCGGCATGCGCTCGGCGCTCCTCGCCCGCCTCGACGGCGCGCCCGACGGGCGCGCCGCCACCGGACGCGTCGTCGCCTCCACCGACCCCGGACTGCCTCCCGGTGCGGCGCTGCCCACCGGACGCGTCTGGGCCCTCGACGTGCCGGTCGACGACGACGTGCACCTGCTGCTCGACGGTGATCCCGTGGCGGCCGAGGACCAACGCGTCGTCAACGCCTACGCCGCCCACGCGGCGATCCTCTACGGCCGCGAGCAGCTCGTCGAGGAGGCCCGGCGCGCAGCGGGGCTCGCGCGCGACAACGCCGCCCGCACGACCCTCCTCGCCGCCGTGTCGCACGACCTGCGCACGCCGCTCGCGGCGATCAAGGCCGCGGTGTCGACGTTGCGCCAGACCGGCCTCGAGCTGCCACCCGACGACGAGGCCGAGCTGCTGGAGTCGATCGAGGGCTCCGCCGACCAGCTCGACGCCCTCATCGGCAACCTGCTCGACCTCTCCCGCCTGCAGACCGGAGCCGTGCGCCCGCACACCGACGCCGTCGACCTCGTCGACGCCGTCGTCGCCGCCCTGCGCACGACCTCCGAGCCCGGACGCGTCGAGCTGGCCCTCGATCCGGAGGTGCCCGCCGTCGTCGCCGACCCGGGACTCCTCGACCGTGTGCTGGCCAACGTGCTGGAGAACGCCTTGCGGCACGGCGGGACCGCGCCGGTCCGGGTGACCGCGGGACGGATCCACGACACGGTCCAGCTGCGGGTCGTGGACCGCGGCCCGGGCGTCGCCGACGAGGACAAGGACCGGATCTTCGAGGCCTTCCAGCGGGTCGGCGACGCACCCCGCGGCGAGGGCGTCGGTCTCGGCCTCGCGGTCGCCCGTGGTCTCATGAGCGTCATGCACGGTTCCCTCGTGCCCGAGGACACCCCGGGCGGTGGCCTCACCATGGTCGTCGAGCTGCCGGCGGAGCCGGCCGTCGAGGCGCCCGCCGATCCGGCCGTCGAGCTCTCGGCGGAGCGAGCCGTCGACGTCGCCGCGCCCACACCGCACCCGCAGGAGGCCCCGTGAGCCGTGTCCTCGTCGTCGACGACGACCCGCGCCTGCGCCGCACCCTGTCCATCGCCCTGCGGGCCCACGGCCACGAGGTGCTCACGGCCGCCGACGGGCGCAGCGCCGTGCAGACCGCGCTCGAGGACTCGCCCGACGTCGTCATCCTCGACCTCGGGCTGCCCGACCTCGACGGCGTCGACGTGCTCCAGCAGGTGCGCCGCGACTCGGGCGTGCCCGTCATCGTCCTGTCGGCGCGGCACGAGTCCGACGACAAGGTCGAGGCCCTCGACCTCGGGGCCGACGACTACGTCACCAAGCCCTTCGGCGTCGAGGAGCTGCTCGCCCGGGTCCGGGCCGCGGTGCGCCGCTCCGGCGAGGGCAGCGGTGGCATCGGCGTCGTCGCCACCGACCGGTTCACCCTCGACTTCGCCGAGCGCCGGGCCACGGTGCAGGGCCACGACGTGCGCCTCACCCCCACCGAGTGGCGGCTGCTCGAGGCGCTGTGCCGGACGCCGGGCCACCTCGTGTCGCAGCAGGACCTCCTGCGCCAGGTCTGGGGCCCCGCGTACGGCCGCGAGTCCAACTACCTGCGCGTCTACGCCAACCAGCTGCGCCGCAAGCTCGAGCCGGACCCGGCGCGCCCGGTGCACCTCGTCACCGAGCCCGGCCTCGGCTACCGCTTCCTGACCTGATGGTGCGGTCGCGGCGTCAGTAGCGCTCGCGGCCGCCCCGGTCGGTCAGCTGCCAGGCGTCCTCCGACTCCTCGTCGTCCTCGTCGACGGTGGGCGTCATGTCGCCCGGCGACCAGGCCGCCGTGGGCACGGCCGTCGTACTCTCCTCGGCGTGACGCCGCTCGCCGCGTTCGGCGACGATCGCCGCGGTGCGCTGCGGCGCGAGCGGCTCCTCGTCGCCCCCGATGCCCGACGCGTCGAGCTCGACGGGCGGCGGGGCGTACGGCTCGTCGTCCTCGGGCACCAGGTCGTCGGCGTCGAGGTCGTCGCCACCCGCGGCCGGGGTCGGCACGTCCTCGCCGCGCAGCAGCGCGAGGGTCGTCGGCAGGTCGTCGGGGCGCACGAGCACGTCGCGAGCCTTGGAGCCTTCGCTCGGGCCGACGATGCCTCGCGACTCGAGCAGGTCCATGAGCCGACCTGCCTTGGCGAACCCGACGCGCAGCTTGCGCTGGAGCATCGAGGTGGACCCGAACTGCGTCGTGACGACGAGCTCGGCCGCCTGCAGCAGCACGTCGAGGTCGTCGCCGATGTCGTCGTCGATCTGCTTCTTCGGCGCCACGACCGTGACGTCCTCGACGTAGTTCGGCTTGAGCTGGGTCGTGACGAACTTGACGACCTCGTGGATCTCCGACTCGTTGACCCACGCGCCCTGCACGCGCATCGGCTTGCTCGCGCCCATCGGCAGGAAGA
>JAEWFB010000163.1 GCA_023389095.1 Actinomycetes bacterium | reverse complement strand
GGCGACCGCAGCTTGCCCACCGCGCTGACGACGAGGACGACCGCCAGGACCACGGGGGCGATGGCGAGAGCGTCGGTCGGCACCTCGCGATTGTAGGCAGCGCCCCTCGCCCGATCAGCCCGGTTCGACCACATCCGGGGACCGGCCCGTGGGTCGGACCCGGGTGGCCGGGGTGCCGGGGGCGTCGGGCACAATCGCCGCCATGCGCGTCGTCACGGCCAACGTCAACGGGATCCGCGCCGCGGCGAGGCGCGGAGCCCTGCCCTGGCTGCTCGCCGCCGAGCCCGACATCGTGTGCCTGCAGGAGGTGCGTGCCGGCGACGTCGACCTCGCCAAGGTCCTCGCCGAGCTCGGCTGGTCGCACTGGTCGGTCGCGCACACCGAGGGCGAGGCCAAGGGCCGTGCCGGCGTCGCCGTGCTGACGCGTGAGCCGCACGCCGTCACCCGCGTCGGCCTCGACGGCGCCTTTACCGACGCCGGACGCTGGGTGGAGGCCGAGGTGGCCACCGCGTCGGGCGCGCTCACGGTCGCGTCCGCCTACGTGCACACGGGGGAGGCCGGCACCGAGCGCCAGGACGTCAAGTACGCCTTCCTCGACGCGATGACCCGACGGATGGCGCGGGCCGCTGCGGCCGACGAGCTCATGCTCGTCACCGGTGACCTCAACGTCGCCCACCGCGAGGCCGACCTCAAGAACTGGAAGGGCAACCTCACCAAGGCCGGCTTCCTCGAGGCCGAGCGGGCCTACCTCGACCGCTGGTTCGACGAGCACGGCTGGGTCGACGTCCACCGCACCCACGCCGGCGAGGGACCGGGGCCCTACACGTGGTGGTCCTGGCGTGGCAAGGCGTTCGACAACGACGCCGGCTGGCGCATCGACTACCAGCTCGCGACGCCGAGGCTCGCCGCCGCCGCGACGGGCGCGTGGGTGGGGCGCGCCCCGACGTACGCCGAGCGGTGGAGCGACCACGCGCCGGTCGTCGTCGACTACGCCCTGTGAGCACACTCTGAGCGCCCCCTGAGCGCCCTCGAGCGCCCTCTGAGCGCGTCGCCGAGCCGCGAACGGACCCATCCGGCAAACGACGCGAAGGGTGTAAGGGGACACGCACGCGGGCAACCTGCGCGAAACCGCTCCAACGGAGCCTTTGCGCCGTTACGCTCCGAATCGGACGTCATGGGGGGCGTCCGAGTCGTGTCCACGAATGGGGAGGGTGCAGGACGTGTTCGACGTGAAGGACCAGACGGAGGACCACTCCGAGAGCGAGGCCGCGGCCCAGCCGGGCGTGCCCGCCGAGCTGCTCCGGCCGAGCCGGCGCACCGTGGTGCGCGGGGCCGCCTGGGCGACCCCCGTGGTGCTCGTCGCCGCCGCCGCACCCACCGTGGCCGCCTCGGTGACGGTGGCGCTCCAGATCACCGGCGACGGCTGCAAGCTGCCCGGCAGCTCCAACGACCTCGTCAAGGGCTACGTCTTCGGCATCTCGATCCTCAATAGCGGCACCGTTCCGGCCGACATCACCATGAACTCGCTCGTCATCGACGGCAGCGACCTCGGCGTGGCCGGCTTCATCATCGTCGACGCAGCCAGCTGCTCGACCCTCGGTGGCCAGTTCCAGGTGCCCGCCGGCGGCCACCGCGACATCGCGCTCTACACGCGCAACTACACCAAGAGCCAGGCTGGCACCCTGACGCTGACCTACACCTACGACCCGGTGGGCCCGTCGCCGGCGGTCACGCCGCCGCCGATCACGGCCACGGTCACCGGCAACACGTGGAACGGCGGCTGCCGCCCGTTCCCGAACTACGGCTGCGGCATCCCCCAGCAGCCCTGACGGCGGACCCACCCGCTCGCAAGGTCCGGCGCGGGCTGGGTGGGGACCACCCGCGTCGATGGGCCAGAATGCACGCATGCCCTCGACGCCCCCGGCCCCGACGTCCACGCCCCGCAGCCTGTCCGGCATGCAGCCGACGAGCGACTCGCTGCACCTCGGCAACTACATCGGGGCACTCGTCGAGTGGGTGCGCCTCCAGCAGACGCACGACGCGTTCTACTTCGTCGCCGACCTCCACGCGCTCACCGTCGCGCCCGACCCTGCGGTCCTGCGCGAGCGCACGCGCCTGACGGCCGCGCAGTTCATCGCCGGCGGCGTCGACCCCGCGGCGTCGGTGCTGTTCGTCCAGAGCCACGTGTCGCAGCACACCGAGCTGGCCTGGGTGCTCTCGTGCCTCACCGGGTTCGGCGAGGCCAGCCGGATGACCCAGTTCAAGGACAAGTCGGCCAAGGGCACCAACACCAACGTCGGCCTCTTCACCTACCCGATCCTGCAGGCCGCCGACATCCTCATCTACGACGCCGACGTCGTGCCGGTCGGTGAGGACCAGCGCCAGCACCTCGAGCTGTCCCGCGACCTCGCGACGCGTTTCAACCAGCGCTTCGGCGACACCCTCGTCGTGCCCGAGCCGCACATCATGAAGGCCACGGCCAAGATCCAGGACCTCCAGGAGCCGACGGCCAAGATGAGCAAGTCGGCCGCCACCGACACCGGCCTCGTGAGCCTGCTCGACGAGCCGAACCGCATCGTCAAGAAGATCAAGTCCGCCGTCACCGACGCCGACCGCGACATCCGCTACGACGAGGAGACCAAACCCGGCGTCTCCAACCTCCTGTCCATCCACTCGGCGCTGTCCGGCACGGCGATCGGCGACCTCGAGGCCGCCTACGCCGGCAAGGGCTACGGCGACCTCAAGAAGGACGTCGCCGAGGTCGTCGTCGAGGCCGTGACGCCGTTCCGCGAGCGCACCCTGGCGCTCATGGGCGACCGTGCCGAGCTCGACCGCATCCTCGCCTCGGGAGCCGAGCGTGCCGCCGAGATCGCCGAGGCCACGGTGCGACGCGTCTACGACAAGGTCGGCTTCCTGCCGCGTCCGGGCCGCGGCTGACCGCTGGTTCGTGCTGCCCCGCGGGGGCCGGCGAGCACGTCCTGCACGGCGGTCTCGACGGCCGCAGCGAGGTGCGCGGTCGTGAACGACGCGGCCACGTGGGCCGGCCCACGCGCCGCGCGGTCGTGCCACGACGCGTCGGTGAGCGCAGCACCCAGGGCGGTGGCGTCACCGGGCGGCACGAGCAGCACGACCGACGCGTCGACGTAGTCGGCGACGCCACTGACGTCGCTGACGACGACCGGTGTGCCCATCGCGAGGTTCTCCAGCAGCACCGTCTGGCCGGACGACACCTCGGCCTCGCGCAAGGGCAGCACGACGACCTCGGCCCCGGCGTAGAGGTCGCGCAGGGCCGCGATGGGCACGTCGGAGCGGAACTCGACGTCGGGGCGTGCCGCTGTATCCAGCCGCGCGAGCGCCGCGTCCGCCTGCTTGCGGTTCCACGGGTCCGTGACGACGGTGCACGGCACGCGCGGCCGGAGCGCCCGGACCAGCGTGGGGTAGTCCTTGCCGGCGTTCGTGCCCACCGACAGCACCCCACCGTCCCGACGCTGGTCGCGCGGACGGAACCAGGCGGTGTCGACGCCGAGCGGCACGGACCGCACGCGGCCGGTCGGCAGCCCGAGCCGCCGGGTGAGCGGCTCGACCTGGGCCGAGGCGAACACCGTGACGGCGTCGGCCCCGGCGAGTGCCGCCCGCTGGACGCGTCCGGCCCACCCGCTGCGCGAGGTCGCCTCGAGCGCGGCGACGGTGAGGACGACCACGGGCCGGCGGAGCAGGCCCGCGCGGCGCAGCAGCAGGGCGGGCAGGGCTGCCGCCTCGTGCGTGGCGACGACGACGTCGATCCGGTGCTGCTCCCGCAGCAGCCAGGCCGCCTGGGCGGTGCGCCACTCGAGGACACGCGGGAGGCGCAGCACCCGCCGCCTGCGGGTCAGGTGACGCACGTCGTGGC
>JAEWFB010000073.1 GCA_023389095.1 Actinomycetes bacterium | reverse complement strand
AGGCCCGCCGTGAGCATGCCGCCCTCCGGGCCGCCCTTGTGGGCGAGGTCGGCGTTGGCGGAGTCGAGGCCGCCGCGCAGCTCCTTGGGCAGCGGCATCGGCCACATCGCCTCGCCGACGCCCTGGGCGGCGTCGAGGACGCGGGTGCGGAAGGCGTCGTCGTTGCCCATGACGGCCGCCGTGTCGGCCAGCGCGATGACCTGGGCGCCGGTCAGCGTCGCGATGTCGACGATGGCGTCGGGGGTGGACTCGGAGGCGAGCGCGATGCAGTCGCCGAGGACCATGCGCCCCTCGGCGTCGGTGTTGAGGACCTCGACGGTCGTGCCGCCGCGCATCGTCACGACGTCGCTCGGGCGCTGGGCCGAGGCGCTGGGCATGTTCTCGGCGAGGCCGAGGTAGCCGGTCACGGCGATTGGCAGGCCGAGCTCGGCGATGGCGAGGACGGCACCGGCGACGGCGGCCGCCCCGGCCATGTCGCACTTCATGGTGATCATGCCGTTGGCCGGCTTGATGCACAGGCCGCCGGAGTCGAAGGTGATGCCCTTGCCGACGAAGGCGATCGAGGCCTTCGGGCGCGACGGGGAGTAGCTGAGCACCGCGATGCGGGGGTCGTTGACCGAACCCTGGCCCACCCCGACGGTGCCGCCGAAGCCTCCGGCCCGCAGCGCCTTCATGTCGTAGGACTTGAGCTTGACCTTCGTGCCCTTGACGCGCTCGGCGAGGGAGTCGACGAACGTCTCGGGGTAGAGCAGGTTCGGCGGGAGGTTGACGAGGTCGCGGGTGTAGGCGATCGCCGCACCGAGTGCGACGGCGCGCTTGACGGCGCGACGCGACGCGGCGTCGCCGGGGCCGACGAGGGCGAAGGCCGCGCCCTGCTTGTCGGAGGAGGCGGACTCCGAGCCGACCTTGGACACGCTGTAGGCGCCGAGCGCGACACCCTCGGCCGTCGCGGCGACGACCTCCGCGGAGGTGCCGGGCACCGCGACGACGACCTTCTTCTTGGCGGCGAGGCCGCGCGCCGCCGCGCCGATGCCGCGGCGGACGTCCTCGAGGGCCGCGGCGTCGGGCGTGGCGGTCAGGGCCCCGACCCCGGCGAGCACGACGAGGCGGGCGCTGACGTCGGGCACCGCGGGCAGCGTGGTGACCTCACCGACCTTGCCCGACAGCTCGAGGTCGGTGACGGCGGAGGTCAGGTGGGTGACGGCCTTGCGGGGCAGGTCGTGCTCCGGTGCGAGCGCCGCACCGTCCTCGCCGGCGACGAGGGCGACGACGAGGGCGTCGCCGGCCGTGTCGGCGGCCGAGCGGTTCGAGAGGGTCAGCTGGGCCACGGAGGCCTCCTTTGGACGGTGGTGCAGGTCGGGCCACGGGGCGTGGTGCGACGACGATGGTCGGCGGGCGTCGCACGGGTGCGCGCGTCCTGGTGCCGTCCCGGTGCGCGGTCCGTCGTGCGGTCTCGGCATCCGATGTCGACGGCGACGATGATAACGAGCGTGGGGGTGGGATCCGGGACGGGGCGCCCGTGCCCGGGCGGTAGGTTGAGCCGCATGACGACAGCGCCGTCGGGGACGGCCTCCCCGCTCACCTCGCCCCTCCACGACCGACACGTCGCCCTCGGCGCGAAGATGGCCGACTTCGGCGGCTGGGACATGCCGATCGAGTACCCGGGCGGCGGCGTCGTCCGCGAGCACACGGCGGTCCGCGAGCGCGTCGGCATCTTCGATGTCAGCCACCTCGGCAAGGCCACCGTGTCCGGCCCGGGAGCTGCCGACTTCGTCAACGCGTGCCTGACCAACGACCTGCGCCGCATCGAGCCCGGCTCGGCCCAGTACACCCTCTGCTGCGACGAGTCCGGTGGCGTCGTCGACGACCTCATCGCCTACCTGCGGGCCGACGACGACGTCTTCCTCATCCCCAACGCGGCCAACACGGCCGAGGTCGTGCGCCGGCTGCGCGCCGCGGCGCCGGAGGGCATCGAGGTGACCGACCGGCACCGCGAGTACGGCGTCATCGCCGTTCAGGGCACGAAGAGCGACGAGGTGCTCGACGCCCTCGGCCTGCCCACCGGCCACGACTACATGTCCTTCGTCGAGGCGCAGTGGGAGGGCCGACCGGTCATCGTCTGCCGCACCGGCTACACCGGCGAGCGAGGGTACGAGCTCGTGCCCCGCTGGGACGACACCCCCGCACTGTGGGACGCCCTCGTCGCCGCCGCGGAGCCCCACGAGGGGCTGCCGTGCGGCCTCGGTGCCCGCGACACCCTCCGCACCGAGATGGGCTACCCGCTGCACGGCCAGGACCTCTCCCTCGACATCTCGCCGGTGCAGGCTCGCGCCGGCTGGGCCGTCGGCTGGAAGAAGGACGCCTTCTGGGGCAAGGACGCCCTCGTCGCCGAGAAGGCGGCGCCCACCCGGCTCTCGCGCGGCCTGCTCGTCACCGGACGCGGCATCCCGCGGGCCCACTGCACCGTGAGCCGCGACGGCGAGGTCGTCGGCGAGGTCACGTCGGGGACGTTCTCCCCGACGCTCAAGCAGGGGATCGCGCTCGCCCTCCTCGCTCCCGACGTCGCCGACGGGGAGAGCGTGTCGGTCGACGTGCGCGGTCGGGCCGTCGAGGCGACGGTCGTCAAGCCCCCGTTCGTCCAGGTCCAGGTCCGCGAGGCCTGACGCTCGATCGAAGGGAGTGCCCACTCGACGGCATGGGTCGAGTGGGCAGCTCGTCTCGATCGGCAGGTCAGGACGTGAGGCGCACGGCGACCGATGCGACGACGAGCGCGGTCGCGAGGGACACCTCGACCGCTGCGCCGACCACGTCGCCCGTCACCCCGCCGAGGCGTCGCACCGCGTGAGCCCGTACGGCGAGCGCTCCCGTGGCGGCGCCGAGCACGCAGGCCGCCCCGGCGACGGCCGATGCGCCGACCCCGGTGCCGTGCGCACCACTCATGCCAGCGGCGGTGAGTCCCGTGCCCAGGGCGCCGGCCACCGTGCCCGCGGTGACGAGCCCGACGAGGGTGGACCGACCGACGGTGCCGGCGACCGACCGCCCCAGGCCCTCCGGGCGTGCCGCCGGTACGCCGCTTCGCGCGCACACGGCCGGCGCGAGTCGGCTGCCGACGAGCGCGACGGCCGCGAGGGCCACGCCGACCGCTGAGGTCAGCAGCGCGGTAAGGGCGGCGGCGTCGAGGCCGAGGACCAGGACGAGCGCGGCGGCTCCGGCGGGACCGGTGTCGCCGCGGCGCATCACCTCGAGGGAGCGCGCCGGGTCGTGGCCCGAGGTCAGGCCGTCGGCGAGGTCGGCCAGGCCGTCGAGGTGGAAGGCCCGGGAGCCGAGGGCCGCGACGGCGAGGGCGAGCACGGCGCCGACCGCGGCCGGGACGGCGCCGAGGACTGCCGCGACCCCGAGGGCCGCCCATGCGACGGCGAACAGGAGCGCGGTGACCGGCGCAAGGAGCAGGGCCCGGCCCAGCTCGTGCGGTCCGACCGACGCCGGGGCCGGCACGCGCAGGGCGGTGAAGGTGCCGAACGCGAGGCGCCAGGCGTCACGCATCGAGGGTCCGCGGGCCGGGGTGCGTGGGCACGACGGGGGCCTGCGAGAGGTCGAGGACACGTCCGGCGACGACGAGGTGGACCCGAGCGGCCACGGCCGACACGGCAGCGTTGAGGCGGCCGAGCTCGTCCTGGAAGAGGCGGCCCGACGCCGTCGTCGGGACGAGCGACCACCCGACCTCGTTGGTGACGACGACGACGGGGACCGTTGCGGCACAGAGCGAATCGACGAGAGAGTCCGAGCGCCGGCGAACCTCCGCGGCGGCCGCGCCGAGGTCGTCCCAGCCGACGCCGTCCACGACGCCCGTCAGCCAGGTGCCGAGGCAGTCGACGAGGACCGGGCCGCGCGCGGCCGCGAGGACGCCGTCGACGTCGTCGGTCTCGACGGTGCCCCAGGTAACCGGCCGCTGGGCCCGGTGCGCCGCGACGCGTGCGCGCCACTCGGGGTCGTCGGGCCCCGGGAAGGGCCCGGTGGCGACGTAGGTGACGTCACGGTGCGCCGACAGGAGGTCCTCGGCGTGCCGGCTCTTGCCGCTGCGGACCGGGCCGGTGACCAGCGTGGTGCTCGGGGCCCGACGCGTCATGGCGACCTCTCCGCGGGGTCCCGGTGCGGTTCGAACCGCACCGGGGCGTCGAACGCCGCCCGCCGGGCAGCGCGTCGGAAGACGCGCAGCAGCGCCGGCCCGGCCGCGACGACGAGCGTCGCGTTGAGCAGCCCGCGCGGCAGGTCCCACGCGAGCGAGGTGGACACGTAGAAGACGGCGTAGTGCTGGAGGTTGACGGCCAGGGGAGCACCCGGGACGAAACCCATGCCGGTCGGCGCGCTCGCCCCGAGGAACGGCCAGAACCAGAGGTTCATGACGGCGCCGTAGCCGAGCCCGGTGACGAGCGCGTACGCCGCGAGCACCCACCGTTCGGCACGGTGCCCCGCGGGCACGGGCAGCAGCCCGGCGCCGAGGCCGATCGCGCCCGAGCACACCATCTGGAAGGGCAGCCACGGCCCGACGCCGCCCGTGATGAGGGCACCGGTCGTGACCGCGAGGGCGCCGGACACGAAGCCGACCCCCGGCCCGAGCACGCGCCCGGCGACGATGACGACGAAGAACATCGGCTCCAGGCCCGCCGTGCCGGCGCTGAGCA
>JAEWFB010000071.1 GCA_023389095.1 Actinomycetes bacterium | reverse complement strand
GCGCCGTTCACCGCCGGGGCCGGGGGAGCCGCCGGGGCGGCGGGCGCTGCGGCGGGGGCCGACGGGGCCGGCTGGGCCTTCGGGGTGGGCGTCGTGGCACCGTTCGCGTCCGTGTCCCCGGGGCGGTAGTCCTCGAAGAACCCCCACCAGGCCTTGTCGACGGACTGCTTGTCCGTCAGGAACTGCTGGTAGAGCTCGTCGACGAGCCATTCGTTCGGACCGAATGCTGCGATCGGGTCTCCGGACGTGGACTGATCGGACACGGCGAATGCGCCTCTTTCGTTGGCTTGGGTGCGTCGGTGCCTAACAGGGGTCAAGCCTAGACCCGCGCGCTCGAATACCCGACCTCGGCTCGGATGTCGAGCCGGGATCGTGACGAGGCCTTCGTCACGTTGCGAACCGACGCGTCAGCTGATGTCGCTGCGCACCGTGCGCCACGTGCCGAGACCGGCCATGAGGGCCGCGTAGCCGGCGAGGACGAGGGCTCCGGCCCACCACGACAGCTGCTCGAGGACCTCGCCGTTGAATCCGCCGCCGGACGTGTCGAGCATCGCGGCCGTGGCCCGGCTCGGCAGGTACGGCGCGATGGTCTTGCCCCAGTCGGTCAGGGCGAGGACGAGGCTGAGGACGGGCTCGACGATCCACGCCACCGCGACGGAGATGAGCAGGGCGGCCACCTGGTTGGGGATGAGGATGCCGGCGCCGAGGCCGATGAGGGCCCAGAGCCCGAGGACGAGCAGCGACAGGGCCAGGGTGCGCCAGATGGCCGGGTCGGCGAACGGCTCGTGCCCCTTGGACCGGAGCACGAGGGTGCCGGCCGCCACGGAGCCCGCGAGCGACAGCACGCCGTAGAACGCGCCGATGACGAGCAGCGACACGACCTTGGCGCCCATGACCCGGCCCCGGCGGGGCGTGGCCAGGAACGTCGCGGTGATCGTCTTGTGCCGGTACTCCGAGCCGATCGTCATGACGCCGATGGCGAGGGTGAGCAGGTAGCCGACCTGGATGCCGCCGGTGAACACGGCCTTGGCGAGGGCGAGGTCGGTGCGCGGCGCGGCGGCCGCCTGGGGCCCGCGCAGGGCCTCGCTGGTGAAGACGAAGGCGAAGAGCACCGCGAAGGCGGCGCCCGTGACGAGGACGGCGATCGCCATGCCCCACCACAGCCGGGTCGTGAAGAACTTGCGGAACTCGGACCGGATCGCGGCGGTCATCGGGCCTCACCCTCCGGCCGGCTCGCGGGCGCTGGCGCGTCCGTGGGCGGCGCGTGCTCGACGGGTGGCCCGCTCGGGGGAGGGAGGTCCGGTGGCACGTCGGCAGCGGCGGGGGAGCCGGGGCCGGGGGTCCCGCGTGACGCGTCGGTGCGGAGCGGGGCGTCCTCGCCGAGGTTGCGGTTGCGGTGCTGGCCGGACTCGGTGAGGTTGAAGAAGAGCTCCTCGAGGTGGGTCTGCTCGCCACGCAGCTCGTGGATGGCGACGTCGTGGGCGTGCGCGGTGGCGCCGACGACCTCCAGGTCCTCGGTGGTGACCCGCAACGCGCCCCGGTCGAGGCCGTCCACGGCGTCGACGCGCAGGCCGCGCTCGCGCAGGGCGCCGGCGAGGCGGTCGGGGTCGGACGTGCGCACGAAGGTCGTCGGCTCGCCGCGCAGCTCGTCGACCGTGCCCTGCGCGACGCGTCGGCCGTTGGCGATGATGAGGACGTCGTCCACGGTCTGCTCGACCTCGGAGAGCATGTGGCTGGAGATGAGCAGCGTCTTGCCCTCCGCGGCGAGGTGGCGCAGGAAGCCCCGCAGCCAGCGGATGCCCTCCGGGTCCAGGCCGTTGGCCGGCTCGTCGAGGATGACGACCTGCGGGTCGCCGAGCAGGGCCGCGGCCAGGCCCAGGCGCTGGCGCATGCCCATCGAGTAGCCGCCCGCGCGCTTGCGAGCCGCGGCGGGGATGCCGACGAGCTCGAGCAGCTCGTCGACGCGGCGGTTCGGCACCCCGGCGACGGAGGCCTGCACGCGCAGGTGGTCGCGTCCGCTGCGGCCGGGGTGGAAGTTCGTGGCCTCGAGGGCCGACCCGACGACGGCCAGCGGGTTCGGGATGTCGACGTAGCGTCGGCCGTCGATCGTCGCCGTGCCCGCGGTCGGTCGGACGAGACCGAGGAGCATGCGCAGGGTCGTCGTCTTGCCGCTGCCGTTCGGGCCGAGGAAGCCGGTGATCCGGCCCGGCTCGACGTCGAGGTCGAGGTGGTCGACGGCCGTGAAGGAGCCGAACCGCTTCGTCAGCCCCCGCACCTCGATGGTCCCGGTGAAACCCGGACGTGCACCCACCGCACGCTCCCTTCGTGTCGGCGCGTGGCGTCCGTCGCGCTCCCGTCGCGCCGGCTCGTCCCCGCGTGTGGCGCCCACTCAACCACACGGGTCGCGTGACCCGCTCCGCTCCCTATAGTGGGCCCACCATGACCTGCGATCCCGAACCGGTCGAGCGTCCCGTCGGCAGTCTCCTCGTCGTCGGAGGCCCGTCCGCATGACCGAGTGGCTCCTCGTCCTCGGGGCGGTGCTGCTGACCGCGGGGACCGCCGTGTTCGTCGCGGCCGAGTTCTCGCTCGTGGCCCTCGACCGGCCGACCGTGCAGCGGGCCATCGACGAGGGCGACTCCCGCGCCCGGGTCGTTCTCCAGTCGCTCAAGCAGCTCTCGACGCAGCTGTCGGCCGCGCAGGTCGGCATCACCATCACGACGCTCGTCGTCGGCTACCTCGCCGAGCCCTCGATCGGCCAGCTCGTCTCCGGGCCGCTGACGAGCCTCGGGCTCGGGGCGGGGGCGGTCCAGGCCCTCTCGAGCGCCATCGCCCTGGTGCTCGCCACCGTCTTCTCGATGATCTTCGGCGAGCTGCTGCCGCAGTTCCTCGGCATCTCGGTGCCGCTCGCCACGGCCAAGGTCGTCGCCCTGCCGGTCCGGGTCTTCGCCGCCCTGGCCAGGCCGCTCATCGTCGTGCTCAACGGCTCGGCCAACGGGTTCCTGCGGTCGGTCGGCATCGAGCCGCAGGAGGAGCTGTCGGGCGCCCGCACCCCGCAGGAGCTCGCGAGCCTCGTCCAGCGCTCCGCCGAGGCCGGCACGCTCGACCAGGCGACGGCCCGGATGCTCACCCGCTCGCTCGGCTTCGGTGAGCGCACCGCCGACGACGTCATGACCCCCCGCGTGCGCTGCACCGGGATCCACCGCGACGAGTCGGCCGACGACGTGCTGCGGCTGTCGCGCCGCACCGGCTTCTCACGGTTTCCCGTGCTCGGCGAGGACTGGGACGACGTCGACGGCGTCGTCCACGTCAAGAAGGCCATGGCGGTGCCGCACGAGCGACGCAAGGACGTGCCCGTCTCGGCCCTGATGTCCGACCGGCTCGTCGTACCCGAGACGATCCGCCTCGACCCGCTCCTGCGCCAGCTGCGCGAGGGTGGCTTCCAGATGGCCGTCGTCGTCGACGAGTACGGCGGCACGTCGGGCATCGTCACCCTCGAGGACGTCGTCGAGGAGATCGTCGGCGAGGTGTCCGACGAGCACGACCGCAGCCGCCAGAGCGGCCGCGAGCTGCTCGACGGGTCGTGGACGGTGCCCGGTCTCTGGCGCCCCGACGAGGTGCGCGACGCCTTCGACGCCGACGTCCCCGACGGGTCCGCCTACGAGACCATGGGCGGCTTCGTCATGGCCGCGCTCGGGCGGGTGCCGGCCACCGGGGACTCCGTCCACGTACCGGGCTGGCGGATCAACGTCGTCGGCATGGAGGGGCGTCGGGTCGACCGGCTGCGCTTCGTTCCCGACCCCGACTCGCTGCCCGATGCCGGTCGCGGAGCCGGCGTCGAGGACGGCACCGGGGCGTCGGGTCGCGTTGCGGGGGAGGGACGGTCGTGAGCGGCGCCTGGGTCTACGTCGTCTCCTTGTTCCTCCTGTTCGGCAACGCGTTCTTCGTCGGCGCCGAGTTCGCGGCGATGACCGTGCGCCGGTCCACGCTCGAGCCGCTCGCCGAGGGGGGCAGCAAGCGCGCCGCGTCGTGCCTGCAGGCCCTCGAGCGCCTCGGCTCGATGCTCGTCACCGCCCAGCTCGGCATCACCGTGTGCTCGGTCGGTCTCGGTGCGCTCGCCGAGGCGGCGCTGCACCACCTGCTCGAGCCGGTCTTCCACTCCGTCGGGCTCTCGGACGCGTGGGCCAGCGGTGTCGCCCTCGCGCTCGCGCTGCTCATCGTCAGCTACCTGCACGTCGTCGTCGGCGAGATGATCCCGAAGAACCTCGCCATCGCCGGGCCCGACCGCGCCGCGCTCGTCCTCGTGCCGCCGCTCTTCCTCATCGCCCGCACGCTCCGGCACATCGTCGCGGCCATGGAGGCCACGGCCAAGGCCCTCGTGCGGCTGCTCAAGGTCGAGCCGAAGGACGAGCTGACGTCGGCGTTCACCGTCGAGGAGGTCGCCCACATCGTCGG
>JAEWFB010000642.1 GCA_023389095.1 Actinomycetes bacterium | reverse complement strand
CCGAGGGCGGCCTGGTCGTCACCCGGAGCACCCCACCGCGGAGGAGGGTTGCTGGCCAGCGAGCCGGGGCTTGTCGCTGACACTCTTGACCTGGCGTCGACGATAGGGGCGCGGTCACGAGGATGTCCACCTCGCGGTCGACGCGTGTCGCCATCCGAGACGGGTGGCTCCCGGTCGGGCGTCAGCGCCCGCGGCCTCGGTCGTGGCGGGCGCGCAGGACCTCGTGGGCCTCCGCGAGGACCGTCACCCCGGGCTTGTCGTTCATCGATCGCCAGGCAGCGACCCCGGCGGTCCCCATCCCGAGTCCTGCGACGAGGTAGGCGACCGTGGTCCCGGCGTAGGTCAGCGACACCGGCCCGAGGGCCACGGTGCGGGGCAGGGGGAGCGCAGCCTCCGCCCCGGCCGCCAGCAGGGGCGCGACGGCGAGCACCAGCACGAGCACGACGCGGTTCAGCGACTGGACGAGTGCGAAGCTGCGGCCCCGGACCTCGTCCTCGACGGTGAGCCCGAGCAGGGTGTAGCCGACGACCCAGGCGACGCCGATGACGGCGCCGAGAAGGGTGGCGACGGGCAGCACGACGAGCAGCACCGGGACCAGCGCCAGGACGAGCAGGAGCACTCCGGCGCCCACCAGGGCGGCCCCGAAGGCACGCGGCCGGGAGAACCCGGCCAGCGCCCGCGGGCCGGCGACGATCCCGGCCGCCATGCCGGTGAAGACCGCGACGAAGAGCATGCCGTAGCCGGGTGCACCCGCTCCCATGTCCTGGGCGAAGCGCGTCGCCAGACCGACCACGAGCCCGCCGGCGCCGAAGGCACCGAGCATGCCCCCGACGAGGCCCCGGACGAAGGGCCGCTGCCTGAGCACGAGCAGGCCGTCGGTGACGGTCCGGACCACCGACTGGCCGGCGAGCCTTTCGCTGGCCGGCCGCGCAGGGAGGGTGAGCCGCCAGATGATCACGGCGCTGAGCAGGAAGGTCGCGGCGTTGGCGTACAGCGCGAGGAAGATGCCCTCGGGGTCGAGCCCGGGCAGGACGGCGTGCAGCGGGGGACCGAGCAGGGACAGGCCCGAGAAGGCGAGGGCGGCCAGGGGCGCCGTCCCGTAGCTGCCCACCAGGCCCAGCTGGTTCGCCAGCTCCAGCCGCTCCGGTGGAACGAGGTTGGGCACGGTCGCGTCCTTGGCCGGGTTCCAGAAGAGGGAGACGCACTCGATGAGCACGATCGCGACGTACATCCACCACAACGAGCCGACGACGGGGATGGAGACGAAGAGGCCGAAGCGGAGCAGGTCGCCCACGACCATGGTGAGCCGCCGGTCCAGCCGGTCGGCCACGACGCCGGCGAGCGGGCCGAGGACGACGGCGGGTGCGATCCGCAGGACGAAAACGCCAGAGACGGCGAGGTACTCGCCGACACCGCCGGTCGCGAGCTCGGCGGCGAGGGCTGCCGTGGCGAGCAGGGCGAGCCAGTCGCCGAAGCTCGACACGGCGCCGGCCGCGAAGAGGGCGCGGAAGGGCCGGATGCGCAGGAGCTGACGGAGCGCAGCACGACCGGGCGGCGTGAGCCCGCCGCCGGTGTCGTCTCCCTCGATCGGGGGTGGCCCCGTGCCCACCGTCCCAGCGTAGGAGCCGCTCGCGGGTGGCCCTGCCGGTTCGTGGGCCCGCCGGTTCGTGGGCCCGCCGGTTCGTGGGCCTGCCGTGCGATGCCGATCCGCTCTGGTGCGCGTGTGACGCGTGAGTTCAGGGGTGCGTTGACGTACGGTGCGAACATGGCGACACGTCCGTCCACCACCCAGCGCACGAGCTCCGCGGCCGCCACGCGCGCCAAGGGCACGTCGTCGCGCCCTCCGGCCGCGCGCTCCACCCGGCCCGCGCAGCGCAAGCCGGCGGCCCGGAAGCCGGCTGCCAAGACCGGGTCCAAGGCCCGTGGGGGCGGTCTGCCGTTCCCGTTCAACGCGGTTCGCAACACGTGGATGGGCGTCTCGCACCTCGCCGGCGGTGCCGTGCGCCGCGTCGGCCACAGCGCGGCCGACCTCGAGCCCGAGCACAAGCGCGACGGCATCGGGTTCGCGCTCATCGCGCTGGCCGTCATCGTGGCCGCCCGTGAGTGGTGGGGGGTCTCCGGCTCGTTCGGCGAGGTCGTGCACGCCGTCTTCGCCGGCACGTTCGGACGCGTCGCCTACGCCGTCCCGCTCGTCCTCCTCGCGCTCGGGCTGCGGATGCTCCGGGCTCCCCAGGACGAGGCCGCCACCAACCGCATCATCGTCGGCACCATCGCCCTGACGTTCGCCGCCTGCGGCCTCTCGCACCTGGCCGACGGCATCCCGAACCCGCCCGACGGCGCCGACGGCATGCGTGCGGCCGGCGGCATCATCGGCTTCCTCGCCTCGAGCCCGGTCGCGGCCGCCGTATCGCCCTACGGCGCCACCGCCCTGCTCGTGCTGCTCGGCATCTTCGGCCTGCTCGTCATCACCGCGACGCCGGTCAACATGATCCCGACGCGGATGCGCCAGCTCAAGGCGCTCGTCATCGACCGCGGCACCCACCCGGCCGACGCCGACGCGGACACCGACGCACCGGCCGCCGCCCTCAAGCGCGCGCGCCGCAAGCCGGTCGACCTCTCCGAGCGCGACGGCGACGAGGCCTTCCGCCAGGCGGCCCAGAAGGAGGCCGAGGACGCCCCCACCAAGCGCCTGCGCCCGGGGGAGAAGCGTCCGACCGCCCCCGGCGTCCTCGCCCCACGGCCCAGCGGCGAGAAGGCGGTCGACGCCACCGACCCGAGGACCCACGGAGCGCCCGACACCTCGAAGGTCGGACCGAAGGCCGAGCTCGTCCCGCCGCCCATGTCCGAGATGCCTTCTCGCGTCGAGCAGCTCAGCCTCGGGGGCGACATCACCTACCGCCTGCCCGACGCCGCGATGCTCAAGCCGGGCTCGCCGCACAAGACGCGCAGCGAGACCAACGACGCCGTCGTCGACTCGCTCACGGGCGTCTTCGACCAGTTCGACATCGACGCCGCCGTCACGGGCTTCACCCGCGGCCCGACGGTGACGCGCTACGAGGTCGAGCTCGGCTCGGGCACCAAGGTCGAGCGCGTCACGGCCCTCTCCAAGAACATCGCGTACGCCGTGGCGTCGGCCGACGTGCGCATCCTCAGCCCCATCCCGGGCAAGTCGGCGATCGGCATCGAGATCCCCAACACCGACCGCGAGAACGTCGCGCTCGGCGACGTGCTGCGCAGCCAGACGGCGCGCAGCAACGAGCACCCGATGGTCATGGGCGTCGGCAAGGACGTCGAGGGCGCCTACGTCATCGCCAACCTCGCCAAGATGCCGCACCTGCTCGTCGCCGGCGCCACCGGCTCCGGAAAGTCGAGCTTCGTCAACTCGATGATCACCTCGATCCTCATGCGCTCGACGCCCGAGGAGGTGCGCATGATCCTCGTCGACCCGAAGCGCGTGGAGCTGACGGCCTACGAGGGCATCCCGCACCTCATCACGCCGATCATCACCAACCCGAAGAAGGCCGCCGAGGCGCTCCAGTGGGTCGTCAAGGAGATGGACCAGCGCTACGACGACCTCGCCGCGTTCGGGTTCAAGCACGTCGACGACTTCAACAAGGCGGTGCGTGCCGGCAAGGTCAAGCCGCTGCCGGGCTCCGAGCGGCAGATCACGACCTACCCGTACCTGCTCGTCGTCGTCGACGAGCTCGCCGACCTCATGATGGTCGCCCCGCGCGACGTCGAGGAGTCGGTCGTGCGCATCACCCAGCTGGCGCGCGCCGCCGGCATCCACCTCGTCCTGGCCACGC
>JAEWFB010000625.1 GCA_023389095.1 Actinomycetes bacterium | reverse complement strand
GGGTTACACGGTGCGCAGCAGAAATACATCGTTGAAACGACGTTGTAGTCAAGACCCGGCCCCACTTCCTGACGAAGTCTTGACCCGCCGGAACCGGCCACCGAGGGGGCAGGATGAGGACATGAGCGGAACGATGCGCAGCAGGGGGGACGGCGGGGGTGCCGACGGCGGGCCGGACGCACCGACCCGCACCGAGCACGACTCGATGGGCGAGGTGCAGGTGCCGGCCGACGCGCTCTGGGGCGCGCAGACGGCCCGCGCCGTCGAGAACTTCCCGGTGAGCGGCCGGCCCGTCCCGCCGGGCGTCGTGCACGCCCTGGCCCGGCTCAAGGCCGCCGCCGCCCGGGTCAACGCCGACCTCGGCGTGCTCGAGCCCCCCATGGCGAAGGCGATCGCCACGGCGGCCGACGAGGTGGCGCGCGGCGAGCACGACGACCAGTTCCCGGTCGACGTCTTCCAGACCGGCTCGGGCACCTCGACGAACATGAACGTCAACGAGGTGGTCGCTCGCCTCGCCCACCTGACCTCCGGGCTGGCCGTGCACCCCAACGACCACGTCAACGCCGGCCAGTCGAGCAACGACACCTTCCCGAGCGCGCTGCGCGTGGCCGCCACGGTGGCCGCCCTGACCGACCTCGCACCGGCGCTCGAGCACCTCGCGAAAGCCTTGGGGCGCAAGCAGGTCGAGTTCGCCGACGTCGTCAAGGCCGGGCGGACCCACCTCATGGACGCCGTGCCCGTCACCCTCGGCCAGGAGTTCGGCGGGTATCGCCGACAGGTCCAGCTCGGCGTCGAGCGCGTCCGGCACGCTGCCGGGGCCACGGCCGAGCTGCCGCTCGGCGGCACCGCCGCCGGCACCGGCCTCAACGCGGCGCCGGGCTTCGCCGCGGCCGTCATCGAGCGGGTGTCGGGCGACACCGGGATCGCCTTCCGCGAGGCGCAGGACCACTTCGAGGCCCAGTCGACCCAGGACGCCGTCGTCGAGCTGTCCGGCGCGCTCAAGGTCGTCGCCGTCGGCCTGACGAAGATCTGCAACGACCTGCGGTGGATGTCCTCGGGTCCGCGCACCGGCCTCGGCGAGATCCACCTGCCCGACCTGCAGCCCGGCTCGAGCATCATGCCCGGCAAGGTCAACCCCGTCGTCCCGGAGGCCACCCTCATGGTGTGCGCCCAGGTGATCGGCAACGACGTCACGGTCACGACGGCCGGCGCCGCCGGCAACTTCGAGCTCAACGTCATGCTGCCGGTCCTGGCCAGGAACGTCCTCGAGTCGCTGACCCTGCTCGCGGCGGCGGCCCGCCTTCTCGCCGACCGCTGCGTCGACGGGATCACGGCCGAGGTCGAGCACGCCCGCGCGCTCGCCGAGGGCTCCCCGTCGGTCGTCACGCCGCTCAACCGCTACCTCGGCTACGAGACCGCCGCTGCCGTCGTCAAGCAGGCGGTCCGCGAGAAGAAGACGATCCGCGAGGTCGTCATCGAGCAGGGCCACGTCGCCGACGGGCTCCTCACCGAGGAGCAGCTCGACGCCGCCCTCGACGTGCTCGCCATGACCCGGCCGCCGAGCCACTCGTGACGGCCGACGCGCCGGTCGCGGGGCTGGCCCTCGGGACGAGGGCCGGTCGGCTCGTCGTCACGGCGGCCGTGCTCGGCTCCGGCATGGCGATGCTCGACGGCACCGTCGTCAACGTGGCCCTCGTTCGCATCGGCCGCGAGCTGGCCGCCGATCTGGCTGCGCTGCAGTGGATCTCGAACGGCTACCTCCTCGCGCTGGCCTCCCTCATCCTCCTCGGCGGTTCGCTCGGAGACCGGTACGGCCGCCGACGCGTCTTCGTCGTCGGCGTCGTGTGGTTCACCCTCGCCTCCGCGGCGTGCGGCCTGGCGCAGTCACCCGGGCAGCTCATCGTGGCCCGGGTGCTCCAGGGCGTCGGTGGCGCCCTGCTCACCCCCGGCAGCCTCGCGATGATCCAGTCGACGTTCCGCCACGACGACCGCGGTCGCGCCATCGGGGCGTGGTCGGGACTGGGCGGCATCGCCGCCGCCGTCGGCCCGTTCGTCGGCGGCTGGCTCGTGGAGTACGCGAGCTGGCGCTGGGCCTTCCTGCTCAACGTGCCCCTCGGCGTCATCACCGTGGTGATCGCGAGGACGTCCGTGCCCGAGACGCGTGACGCCGAGGCCGACCACACCTTCGACATCGCCGGGGCGGTGCTCGCCACCCTGGCCCTCGGCGTCACGACCTTCGCCCTCATCGAGCACGACACGCTCGGCGCCGGTGGCACGGTGGCGGTCGCGACGCTGGGTGTCCTCCTCGGCGTCGCCTTCGTCGTCGTCGAACGGCGCACGCACCACCCGATGGTGCCGCCGACGCTGTTCGCCTCGCGCCAGTTCAGCGCGGCCAACGGCATGACGCTGCTCGTCTACGCGGCGCTCGGCGCCGTCTTCTTCTTCCTCACCCTCCAGCTGCAGACGGTGCTCGGGTGGGGGCCGCTGCCCGCCGGCGTCGCCACCCTGCCCATCACCGTGCTCATGCTCCTGTTCGCCGCCCGTGGCGGCGAGCTCGCGGCCCGCATCGGGCCGCGCGTTCCGATGACGGTCGGCCCGGTGTTCTGCGGTCTCGGGACGCTGCTGCTGTCCGGGGTCGACGCGTCGTCGTCGTACTGGGCCGGGGTGCTGCCCGGTGTCACGGTGTTCGGCATCGGGCTGGTGCTGCTCGTCGCCCCGCTCACCGCAACGGTGCTTGCCGCTGCTCCGGACCGGTACGCCGGTGTGGCGAGCGGCGTCAACAACGCCGTGGCCCGTTCGGGCAGCCTCCTCGCCGTCGCCGCGTTGCCGGCCGCGGTGGGCCTGTCCGGCGCGGACTACGCCCGACCCCAGGCGTTCTCGTCGGCCTACCGCACGGCCATGATCGTCTGCGCCGTGATGCTCCTCGCGGGCGCGGCCGTGTCGTGGCTGCTCATCCGCAACGACGTGGGCCGGACGGCGGCGGCTGCGGGCGCGCCTGCCGAGGCACCCGTGGCGGCCGAGGTGTCGACGGCGCCCGAGGGGCCCGCGGTCGTGGCCGGCGCCGCCCCGCGGAGCCCGGCGGGCTGGTCCTGCTCGGGCATCCAGGGCTGCCCCGGCACGAGCACCGAGCGCGTGGCGGCTGTCGGAACGGACCGGGCTGGCTAGCATCGGCCCGTGGAGCCACCTCGACCTGCCCTGCGCGTCGGTGCCGTCTCGCTCGACTGCAGCGACCACCGAGCGCTGGCCCGGTTCTGGGCCGACCTGCTCGCGGGTCGCGTGCTGTGGTCGTACGAGCACGCCTCGGCGGTCGAGGTCGGCGGCCTCGTGCTCGTGGCCCAGCAGGTCGAGGGCCACGTCGCCCCGGTCTGGCCCGGCACCTCGGTGCTGCACCTCGACCTGACGGCCCCGGACGCCGGCTCCCTCGACGAGCTGGCCGACCACGCGGTGTCCCTCGGCGCGAGGCTCGCCGATCCCCAGCCGGACCCCCGGTGGCGCGTGCTGCTCGACCCGGCCGGCCACCCGTTCTGCATCACGCCCTTCGCCCCCTGACCCACCACCGCGGCTACGCTCGGCCGATGACGCTCGACGAGGTCCGGGCCTTCCTCGCGACGCTCGAGGGCTGCCACGCCCGACGCGTCGACGGTCGGCAGGGCTGGTACGTGGACGGCCTGCTCGTGGCGCGGACCGACGCCCCCGGAACCCTGCTCGTGCGCCTCGGCGGCACCGACCGGGAACGGCTGGTGGCGCAGCACCCGGACACCTTCGGCGTGCCACCCGCCTGGGAGGCGCACACCAAGGTGCAGGCCGACCTCGCCCGGGACCGGGCCCTGCTCGAGGAGGCCCTGCATCTCGCCTGGGAGCGCCAGCGCGCCGCCCGCACCACCTGACGCGCTCTGCTCGCGCGGTCAGCCGAGGAACTGGCTGAGGGTCAGCTCGGCCCCCTGCGGGTCGCGCACGAGGGCCGTGCGCGTCCACGCGGTGTCGTGGGTGCCGAGCACCGTGCCCCCGTGCTCGGTGACGCGGCGCGCGGCGTCGTCCCGGTCGGCGACGGAGAACGTCACGCTCCACCGGGCCCGTTCCCCCGCCTCCAGCGGCAGCCACCACGCGATGGCGTCCTCGAACCCCGGTGGCACGTTGCCCTGCGCCTGGCGTTCGCGGATGCCCGGGTCGACCGTCGCGTCGAGGTGGTCGCCGTAGCCGGGCCGGCGCACGAGCGTCGCGAACCCGAGGTCGTATAACTGCCAGCCGAACAACGGGCCGTAGAAGCCGGCGGCGGCATCGCGGTCGGCGCTGTGCAGGTCGCTGAAGTTCCAGGCACCGGGGACGTTGACGACCTGCGCGCCGAGGCGTCGCCGGGCCTCCCAGAGGCGCACCTGCGCACCGAAGGGGTCGGTGGCCACGACCGAGCGGCCGCCCTCGCCGGCCTCGGTGGGCGGCTGCGTGACCGTGCCACCGAGCTCGGCCACCAGGGCAGCGCCGACATCGGCGTCGTCGACGGCCACGTACGTGTTCCACGTCGGCGCGGCCCCGCTGGGGTCCGGACGATCACCGCGCGGCGGCTCGGCAGGCCCGCCGATCCCCGCGACGTCGGCGCCGTCGAGCTGGGCGATGACGTAGCGGACCGGGGCGTCGGGCGGCGTGGCCGGGACGAAGGTCCACCCGAGGACGGCGCCGTAGAAGGCCAGCGCGGCCTCGACGTCGGGCTGCTCGGTGTCCACCCACGACGGGACGCCCTCGGGGTACGTGCGCTGCATGGCTCCTCCTTCGACGGTCCGACCACCGTAGGCGGCCCCGCCGACAGCCCTGCCGACAGCGCTGCCGACAGCGCTGCCGGCAGCACGCGTCGGCACGCCGCGCCTCAGGCGCCCAGGACCCGCTCGAGGTAGGGGTTGGCGAACCGGCGCCCCGGGTCGACGCGGTCACGGACGGCGAGGAAGTCGTCGAAGCGCGGGTACCGCTCCCGCAGGTAGGCGGCGTCGCGGGTGTGCAGCTTGCCCCAGTGCGGACGACCACCGTGGTTGACCGCGATGGACTCGAACGCCTCGAAGTAGGCGCCGCGCTGCTGGCGGTGGTACTTGTGGATGGCGACGTAGCAGCTCTCTCGCTCGTAGGCGGTCGACAGCCAGACGTCGTCGGCGGCCGCCATCCGGCACTCGACCGGGAAGGAGATCTGCTCGTCGTGGGTGTCGACCCACTGGCGCAGCTCGAGCAGCACGTCGGCCAGCACGGCCCGCGGGAAGGCCCACTCGGACTCCATGAACCGGACCTCGCGCGCCGTGACGAACACGTGGTGCGACCAGTCGGTGTACTGCCGCTCGGACAGCGCGCGCGAGGCGACGGCGTTGATGCCGCGGGTCGTGCGGGGCAGCCGCGTGGCCACCCGGTTGGTCAGCTCGAAGAACCGGTTGCTCAGCAGGTCGTCGTCGAGGCGCTCGCGCCAGGCCCGCAGCGGCTTGGGAGCCGTCCCTGCAGGCACCCGGTTGTTGCGCTTGGTCAGGGTGCGGTCGGTGTGCGGGAACCAGTAGAACTCGAAGTGGTCGTTGCTCTCGGCCACGACGTCGAGGTGGTCGAGCACCTCGAGCAGCGGCTCGGGCTTCTCGACGGCGTGCAGCAGGAAGGCCGGCACGACGGCCAGGGTGATCTCGGTGACGACGCCGAGGGCACCGAGCCCGAGGCGCGCGGCCTGGAACAGCTCGGGCTCCGCCTCGGCGGAGCACTCGACGACGGACCCGTCGGCCAGCACGAGGCGCAGGCCCCGGATGCCCGCCGACAGGCCCTGCAGGCGCAGGCCGGTGCCGTGGGTGCCGGTCCCGACGGCGCCGGCGATGCTCTGCCGGTCGATGTCCCCCAGGTTCGGCATCGCGTAGCCGAAGGCCGCGAGCTCCTCGTTGAGCACGTGCAGCGGCGTGCCGGCGCGCACGGTCGCCTCGCCGCGCGTCGCGTCGATCGACGTGATGCCGGTCAGCGCCCCGAGTCGCAGCTGGACGCCGTCGGTGACGGCGACCCCGGTGAACGAGTGGCCGGCCCCGATCGCCTTGACGTGCAGGTCGCGGGCGGCGGCCCGGCGCAGCTCGTCGGCCACCTCGGCCTCGCTGCGTGGCGTCGCGACCCTGGCCAGCTTCGTCGACTCGGTGCCCGACCAGTTCGACCAGTCGACGCTCCGGACCACGCGTGGCGCGTTCTCAGCCAAAGCACTGCCCTTCCCCGCGGTAGGTCGTGGCTCGTCCGACGACCTCGTCGCCGCCGGCGCCGGCCACGAGCACGAACTCGGTGAACCGCTCCGCCAGCTCCCCTGCCTTGGCGTGTCGGAACCACACTCGGTCGCCGAGCGCGAGCCGGTCGGCCCCGGGTCCGCGCAGCGGCGTCTGCACCTCGCCCGTGCCCTCGCGCCGCTCGAGCCGCAGGCCCTGCTCCTCGAGCGGCTCGGGCACCCG
>JAEWFB010000619.1 GCA_023389095.1 Actinomycetes bacterium | reverse complement strand
GCCACGAGGACCTCGCGCAGCGCCCACCGCCCCGCGTAGCCGCCCGAGGCCGCGACCCAACCGAACCGGGCCACGTCGAGCAGACCCACGGCGAGGGAGCCGATGAGCCCGGCCAGCACCCAGCGGCCGGCGATCCGGTGCACGCGCGACACGACGCGACGCCGGTCCGCTGCCTCGGGAAGCCCGCGCAGCAGGCGGGTGAGCAGGGCCGCTCCGAGCGCGGCGCCCAGGGCGGTCAGCACCGCCCAGCGGCCCGCGGCGTCGAAGGGGTCGACCGGCGACTCGTTCGGCCCGGCCGCCGTCACGGCCCGCCCCACGCCGAAGGCCAGCACTCCCGCCGACTCGTGCAGGTCGTCGCTCGACAGCGTGCGCCACACGACCCGGTAGGCCCCCTGACCGAGGGGCGGCAGCGGGGCGACGACGGTGGCCGGTGCCTCGCGGTCCTCGTCGCTCTCCTCGAGCGTGAGAGGCCCTGCGGCCACGTGGTGCCCACCCGAGTCGACGACCTCGACCGTCGTCGACTCGAGCACGACGTGCTCGGTGAACTCGAGGGTGATCCGGGTGGGCGGGGCGTCGAGCGTCTCGCCGTCGGACGGGTTGCTCGCCGTCAGGTAGGCGTGGGCGGACGCGGGCGACGCCCCGACGCCACCGAGCAGCAGCGCGGCGGTCGCCGCCGCGGCGACGAGCAGGCGGGCCGGGCGACGGACGACGCTCGTGCCCCGAGCCGTGGCGGGGGCCGTTGAGGGAGCCGTGGCGGGAGCCAAGGTGCGCGTCATCACAGCACCGGCACGTGCTCGAGGCGCAGGCCGCCGTACTCGATCGTCGCCTCCTCGCCGGCGTGCAACGCACCCGACGTGTTCTGGTAGACGAAGTAGTACGTGGCGCCGGCGCGGTTGATGTGACCCTGCCGCATGACCGACACGCGGTTCGTCGACGCGTCGCGGCTCTCGCTGCGCAAAGTCGGCGGGTGCGTCGTGTCGCCCTGGAAGCGGGAGGCCTTCTCGACGTCGAGGACCACGTAGCTGAGCGTGACGAGCCCGCCGTCGCCGACGACGGCCACCCGTGAGAACCGGACGCCGAGGGACGTCTCCATGGCGGTGGACTGGGGCACGGCGCGGTCTGCGGCGTCGCGGCCACCGACGGCGCGTGCGCCGAGGAAGGCGGCTGCGACGACGAGCAGCGAGGCGACGACGGCGACCGCCGTGCGCAGGGCCGACGGAGGCCGGCGGGTGCCCCGCGCCGCACCGTCGGGACCGGGTGCGGACGCGGGTCGGGTCGGGGTTCTGGTACCTGAGCTCATTCGGACTGCCCTCCGAGGTTGCCGGCCGGGGCCACGGGCAGGTGGCCCCGGCACGTGGGGTGTCGGGTCAGGGGATGCTGACCCGGGTGGAGACGAAGGCGTCGAACCAGGCCGTGCCCGCCATGCCCGTCGCCGTGGTGGAGGTGCCGGCCGTGATGCCGAGGCGCGCCGCCTCGACCGTCAGGGCCGTCGTGTTGTTCGCGCCCTGCAGGGTGCTCACGGTCGCGCCGTCGACCGACAGCACGGTCTGTCCTGCGGCGGTGCCGGTGGCCGGCCCCTGCCGCCAGTCGACCCGGATGCGGTGCGCGCCGGCGGCGAGGTTGACCGCGGGACCGGTGAGGGTGCCGAGGAACCCGCTGCGGGCCATGGTGATCCGCAGCTGCCGCTGCCCGTTGGGCACCCGGTGGTACTGGATGCTGAAGGCCTGGCCCGTGGCCGTGCGCCCTTCGAACACGGTCAGCCACGTCGTCGTGCCGGTACCGCTGCTCAGCGTGTTCGGGTCGAACATGAACTGGGCGTGGTAGCTGGTCTCCGCCGCCGGCGTGTTGTCGGTGACGAAGGCCGCGGCGTTGCCCGAACCGCCGGGCAGCGTGGCCGCGAGACCGAAGTTGCCGGTGGCGACGGGGATCCCGGCGGCTGGAGTGACGCCCAGGTTGCCGACCGACTGGCTCCACGCCGACAGGTTGCCGCTGTCGAACGTGTCGCTGAAGATCGCGTTGGCACGCTGCACCGTCACGCTGACCGCGGCGACGTTGCTCCAGTTGCCCGCGGCGTCCTGCACCCGCAGGTTGAACTGCGTGACCCCGGGAAGGAGCCCCGCCAGCGGGATCGACGCGGACACGGCCGAACCGGTGTCGGTCACCTGGACGCGCGTCGCCTTGCCGGCGCCCGGGTCGGTCGTGCCGGTCCAGTACTCGGCGGCCTGGAAGCGCGGGCCGGAGTAGTTGGCCGCCACGGACTCGGTGACCGGGGCCGTGATGGTGAGGGTCGCCGCGCCGGCGGTCGGGTTCGGCGAGGCCGTGGCCGTGCCGAGGACGGGGGCGGTGCGGTCGACGAACAGGCGGACCAGGGCGTTCGGCGCCGTGAGGCTGCCCCAGTTGCCCGCTGCGTCCTTGCCGTGCACGTAGACCTTGTGCTCGCCGGTGGTCATCGCCCGCACCTGGGTGAGCGGGAGCAGGGCGTAGACCTGTTCGGCACTGGAGTCGAAGGCTCCGTCGACGGCGATGAGGGTCAGGCCGGTCCCGGCCGTCGGCGTCGTCGAGCTCGGGTCGACGAAGGCCTCGCCCGCGACGAGACGGCTCTGCGGTGCGCCGCCGGCGTCCCGGTCCACGAGGTCGGCCGAGATGACGAGGTAGCCGGGGTAGGACTTGGCGCTGACGACACCGTTGGTCGGGTTGGGGCCGACCGACGAGGCGTTGACGCCCGGGGCGGTCAGGTCGACGGGCAGGTCCACGGGTGCCGCTGCGCCCCAGAGGTTCTGGGCGTTCCTGCTGCGGACCCACACCTTCGCCGTGCCCTCACCGAGGGCCAGGACCGTGGCGGCCGGGACGGACGCGGACTCGGCGACCTTGCTCGCCTGGCGGTTGAGCGTCATCGTCGTGCCCGTGCCGGGCGCGCCTGCCGTGGCACCGAGGAAGTACTCGGCCGCGACGACGGTGCCGCCCTCGGCGGAGTCGTCTCCCGTCGCGTTGATCGTGACCGCACCGCGGCCGTTGGCCGGGCTCGGCGTCACGGACAGGCCGGTGGTCTGGGGGCCTGCCTTGGCGAGGTTGAGGATGACCGACCCGATGACGCCCCAGTTGCCGGCGGCGTCGTGCCCGCGCACGAACAGCGAGTGCTTGCCCGGCGTGAGGCAGTGCAGGTCGAGGGGAGGCGGCGTGGCGGCGCAGGCCGCCGGCGTGGCGGAGGCGGGGATCTGCGTGCTCGCCGACACGGTCTGCGCACCGAAGGCGCCCGTCATGGCCTGGCCGAAGCCGGGTCCGACGCTGACCGGGTCGTCGACGACGAGCTCGGCACGGTCGACCGCCGACCCGCCGCTGCGGGTGTCGCTCACCGTGGCCGTGACCGTCACCGCCGTGGTGCCGTCGGACGGGTTCGGCACCGCCGTCACCTGGGTCGACGCGGGACCGACGGCATCGCTGCTCGGCGGCGGTGCGTTGGTGTCGAGGTAGGTGAGCATGCCGCCGAAGGCCAGGGCGGTCGGGTCGGCGGTCGTCTGCCCCGCGTTGTCGAGCTGGGCGGCCGACTCGTACACGGCGACCTTCGACTCGGGTCCGGTGGGCATCGTCACGAGGGAGTCGGTCGTGACGCCCGGGTCGACCGACGCGACGACGGCCGGCTCGGCGTTGGCCAGGGGGTGGCCGTCCTCCGACAGCAGGGTCTGGGGTCCGCCGAGCACGCTCATGGCGTGCAGCTGGGCGCCGACGTTGACGTAGCGCAGCAGCACCGTGTGGCCCTGGTCGGTGGGGACGGGGTCGCTCGAGGGGAACGGCTTGCCGTTGATGAGCCGGTAGCGCGGCGCGAAGTCGCGCATGTCGAACGTGGTGGGGTGGGCGTTGAGGGCGGGGTCGATCTCGCTGAGCACGAGGACGGCCTCGTCGTCGTAGGCATGGCCGTAGGCGGTGCCGTCGTCGAGGACGACGAGCGCGCCGGCGAGTCCCAGGGCGGCCTGCCGGGCCCCGTCGGGGGTGTGTCCCGCCTCGTAGAGGAAGGTCCCGGGCCGGGACGCCGTGAAGGTGTAGGAGCCGCTGCCGCCGGCGGCGATCCCGTCGGTGGCACCGCCGGGCGTCGTGCCGGGGGCCACGCCGCTGAAGTCCTCGGCACGCTGCCCGGGCAGGGCCAGTGCCGTGGGCTCGGTGAGGTCGTTGTGCACGGTGACGGTGACCCGGTCGCCACGCCGGACGACGAGCGTCGGGCCGGTGGCGGTCGGCGTCCCGGTGGCGCTCGTCGCGTAGCCCCAGACGGGAACGGGGGTGCCGAGCACCTGGGTGGGGCCGGCCCGGGCCCACAGCTCGCACGCGACGAGCTCGGGGGCGGTGCCGGAGGCGGGGGTGACGGTGCACCCGCTCGAGCCCGACGAGGGCGTCAGCTTGCCGACCGGAGCCGCGGGTGCGGCAGCCGGCGCTGCCGTCGGTGCGGCCCCCGCCGAGCTGCCCGAGGCGACCGTGGGAGCCGACGCCGCCGCGAACGGCGTGGCCCCGAACGGCACGAGCCCGACGGCGGTCAGGGCCGCGACCGCGGCGACGCGGCCGCGGATGGAGACTGGTCGAGAGGTCATCGGAACCGTCCTCAGCTCGTCGGGCAGCCGGCGGGCGGGTCGATGCGGAAGACCGTCATCATGCCGCCGAAGGTTGCGCCGTAGTTCGTGGCCATCTGGAGGGCGTGGCTGTGGGCCACGTGGTAGTACTCGCCGCACTCGTTGTTCACGGTGATGTTCGACGGGTAGGTGCCCTGCTTGCCCAGGTACGGGCTCTCGCTGAACCACGTGTCCGTCCCCACGAGCAGCTGGTCGGTGATGACCGGCAGCTGGGTTGGCACGGGGTTGGTCACCGCGTCCCAGTGCTCGACGTCGCGCCAGTCCATGAGCGCGTCGACGGTCTGGCCGGGTGTGACGTCGAGGTCGTACTTGAGGTAGGCCAGGTCCTGGCCGGTCGCGCCCTGCAGGGGCCGGCCGTCCTGGTTGACCACGCGCTCGTCGCTGCCGTGCGGGTGGAAGGGGTAGTTGACGCGTCCGGCGTTGAGGTAGCGGATGACCGCCGGCAGCGGGTTGCTCTGGGCGTCGTACGGCTTGATGTGCACGAGCGCGCCGTAGGGCTGGTTGGGCAGCCACGACGCGTTGTTCGGCGCGAGGGTGTCCGGCATGCTGCGGCCGTTGATCATGTAGTACCGGGCGTTGTACGCGGACCAGTCGACGGCTTGGTGCCGCTCGACGGCCAGGTGCACGTCGGGGTCGACCTCCGACAGGAGGAACACGTACTCGTGGGCCGGGTTGAACGCCGAGTCGGCCCGGTCGTTGACCTGGTCCGCGTGCCCGGCCGGACGCACGACGAGGGCCCCGTAGAGGCCCATCTGCTGCTGCTTGGTCACGTCGGTGCCGCTCGAGTAGAGATAGGTGCCCGGCGTGCCGGCCGTGAAGGTGTAGGTCACCGAGCCGCCCGACGCGTCCGCCGCCTGCACCATCGAGGTGAGGGAGCCGCCCGCGTCGAACTGCGGCTGGGCCGGGTTGCCGTCCGCCTTGACCGCCTGCTGGCCCGGGAAGAGCATCGAGGTGGCCTCGGGCAGGTCGTTGTGCAGGATGACGGTGACGGTCTGGCCGGACGTCACGCAGAGGACCGGTCCCGGCAGCTGGAACGACCCGCTGCTCATCCCGTAGCCCCACATGTAGATCAAGTTGCCGTCGGGCGTCGACACGTAGCCGTCCCGCGCGGTGAGGGAGAAGACCTGGTGGGCGTCCTGCTGGCAG
>JAEWFB010000616.1 GCA_023389095.1 Actinomycetes bacterium | reverse complement strand
GCTGCACGTCGTGGTGGGCGTAGAGGGTCACGGTCGGCGCTCCCTCGGGGCCGTCGAGGTGGCCGATGACCGCCGGACGGCCGCCCTCGACGACGACCTCGACCTCGAGACCCTCGCGGCGCAGCAGCTCGGCCACCGCCTCGGCGCTGCGGGCGACGTGGCTCTGGTCGAAGCTCGTCGCGGAGACGCTCGGAATGCGGACGAGGTCCTCGAGGTCGGCCCGCACCTGCGGCATGAGCCGGGCCACGCGGTCGCGGATGGCGCTGATCTGGTCCTGGGAGAGCACGTCGTCGGTCACAGCCCGACCCTACCGACCGCGCGGGCCCGCTCCGCGCCGGCCGACGTCGCGGGTGGCTGCGCGGTTCGCAGGCGCGTCGGTTAGGTTCGGGCGCCGTGGGAGACAACGCCTTCACGCCGGGTCAGGACCCGTGGCTGCACCGGCTCGGCACCCTGCGCAACGTCGTGCGCCAGGAGATGGTCACGCGTCAGCTCACGGCGCACCTGCCGCGCGGGCCGCTGCGGGTGCTCGACGTCGGGGCCGGTCAGGGCACCCAGGCGCTGCGCCTGGCCCGGCTCGGCCACAGCGTGACCGCCGTCGAGCCCGATGCCCGGATGCGCGCGTCGTTCCAGCATGCCGCGGCCTCGCTCGAGCCGGCGCAGCGCGACCGCGTCACCCTGCTCGCCGGCGACCTCACCTCCCTGGCCAGCGTCACGCGTCCCACCGCCTACGACGTCGTCATGTGCCACGGCGTGCTCATGTACCTGCCGGAGAGCCGCTCGGCCGTCGCCGCCCTCGCGCGCCGAACGGCACCGGGCGGCATCGTGTCGCTCGTCGCGCGGAACGGGGCCGCGATGGCGTGGCGACCGGCGGCTCGCCGCGACTGGACCGGCGCCACCGCGATGCTCGACGAGATCGACGCCGCCCGCGCGGAGGGTCGGGATGCTCGCTACCGCAACGAGATCGGCGTCGACGCGCGGGCCGACACGCTCGAGTCGCTCACTGCCGACTGCACGGCGAACGGTCTCGCCGTGCAGGCCTGGTACGGCGTCCGCGTCGCCTCGGACACCGTCCCGGTCGACGAGCCGACGCCCGACCCCGACACCCTCGACACGCTGCTCGACCTCGAGGAGCGGCTCGGGCGCACCGACCCCTACCGCGCGCTGGGCACGCTGCTGCACGTCGTGGCGGCCCCGGCCTGAACCGCGCCGCGACGGCGGCCCAGCGCGTCGACCCCGGCGGTCGGCAGTGGTTGACTCGATGGATGGATCCGGTGGACCGGGCTTTCGAGGCGGTGCCGCGGACCGGGTTCCTGCCGCGCGCGGCACGCTGGCGGGCCGGTTACGACGGCCCCATCCTCATCGGGCACGGGCAGACGAACTCGCAGCCGCGGACCGTCGCCGACATGCTGCGCCTGCTCGACGTGCACCCGGGGCACCGTGTCCTCGACGTCGGCGCCGGCTCGGGATGGACGACCGCGCTGCTCGCCCACCTCGTCGGGCCCGAGGGCCTCGTGGTCGGGGTGGAGCTCGAGCCGGACCTCGCGGCCTGGGGTGCCGACAACCTCGCACGGCGACGGGCGCCCTGGGCCTCGATCACCGTCGCGGAGCCGGGAGTCCTCGGCCGACCCGACGGTGGCCCCTACGACCGGATCCTCGTCTCGGCCGAGTCGGACACGCTCCCCCGGGCCCTCGTCGACCAGCTCGCCGACCCGGGCCGGATGGTCGTGCCCGTCGCGGGCACCATGCTCCGCGTCGACCTGGTCGACGACGTCGTGACGACGAGCGAGCACGGTCGGTACCGCTTCGTGCCGCTGCGGCTCGCACGGGAGGGGGCGCAGGGACACGAGTGAGGGTGCGCCGGGCGGGGTGGACGATTCCGGTCCGGTGCCCACCCTCGCCTAGAGTGGTCCCGTGTTCGGACGCAAGAAGACCCTCAACGACGAGCTCGCCTCCTCCTCCACCGCGGTGCAGGACTCCGAGGCGCGCCCCGGCGCCAAGAACCGGCCCACCCCCAAGCGCCGTGACCAGGAGGCCCTCAACAAGCGTCCGCTGATCGTCACCGACCGCAAGGCCGCCGGCAAGCAGGACAAGACCGCCCGCCGCGAGGCGATGGCCACCCAGCGCGCCGGCATGATGGCCGGCAACGAGAAGTACCTGCCCGCCCGCGACAAGGGCCCGCGTCGCCGCTTCATCCGCGACACCGTCGACGCCCGCTGGAACATCGGCGAGTTCATGCTGCCGGTGATGCTCCTCGTGCTGCTGCTGAGCTTCGTGCGCGCGGGCTGGGCGCTCATGCTCGTCTTCGTGCTCGTCTACGGGCTCATCCTCGTGGCGATCGTCGACGCCTACCTCATGTGGCGCCGCACGCGCACCAAGGTCGAGGACAAGTTCGGCAGCGCCGAGAAGGGCGACGCCTGGTACGCCATCATGCGCGCCTTCCAGATGCGGCGCACCCGGATGCCCAAGCCGCAGATCACGCGCGGCGAGCAGCCCCGCTGAGGCCCCCACCCACCGAACGCAGAGCCCTCGGACGCCGGCCGGCGTCCGAGGGCTCCGCGGTGCTGCGGGCCCGCCCTCAGTGCTGCAGGTCCGCGAACGCCAGCGGCTCGCGGGTGACGGCGTACGTCGCGAAGTAGAGCTTCTCGACCGACCCGTCGGCGGCGCGCACGACCTCGAGCAGCTCGCCGCGCTCACGCCCGGCCGCCGCACGGTAACGGTCCGGGCCGTCCGGCTCGAATCGGGTCTCCGACAGCGCGTCGTCGTCGGCCAGGCGCGACCACAGCCGTCCGTCGCGGACGAAGAACGTGATCGGCGACCCCTCCGACCACCACAGGCCGAGCAGCTCCTCGAGTCCGGGCCGCGGCGTCTCCGGCACCCACGCCGGCGCCAGCGCGGGCTCGGCGTCGAGGACGGCCTCGACGAGGTCCGTGGCGAGCGCGAGCGTCAGGGCGTTCGACGTGCAGTTGGCGAAGACGACCGCCCCGACACCGTCACGACGCCGGACGCGCAGCCCGGTGAGGTAGCCCGGCATCGCGCCGCCGTGCCCGACGTACACGCGGTCGCCGCGTCGGCCCATGCCGAAGCCGAGCCCGTAGGCACCGGACCAGCCGTCGACATCGGTCATGATGAGCGGGCGGCACATCTCCTCGACCGTCGCCGGGTCGACGACGCGGTCGTCGGGCGCCGCGACGTACGCGGCGTACCGCGCCATGTCGGCAACCGTGGACCACAGGCCGCCCAGAGGGGCGGTGGCGTTGAGGGTGAAGAGCGGTTCCTCGGTCGCCGTGCCCCGGTAGGGGTCGACCTGGTACCCGTGGGCCCGGTCGGGCTCCGGCGTCAGACCGGTCCGGCTCATCCCGAGCGGCCGGAGGACCCGCTCGCGCACGACCTGCTCCCAGTCGCGCCCGGTGACGGTCTCCACGACGTGCCCGAGCAGGCCGTAGGCGAGGTTGGAGTAGTGGAAGGCGTGGTGGGCCGGCAGCACCTGCTCGGCGTCCTCGACCCCGGCCAGGAACGCCTCCCGCTCGGGTGCCGACAGCGACTCCCAGATGTGGCCGACCGGCTCGCGCTGGAGCCCCGAGGCGTGGGCCAGCATCTGCCGCAGCGGAACCCGCGCGTGGCGGGTGCCGGGCAGGTAGGTACCGAGCTCGTCGTCGAGCGTGAGCAGGCCGTCGTCGCGCAGCGCCATGACGGTGAGGGCGGTGAACGTCTTGGTGACCGAGCCGATCATGAACTGCGTGTCGTCGTCGGCCGGGCGCGACGTGTCGCCGAGCTCGGCGGAGCCCACGTGCCCGGACCACACGAGGTCGCCGTCGCGCACGACGCCGGCGCTGACGCCGGGCGAGCGCCACGTGCGCTGGGCCGTCGTGACCCGCCCGAGCAGGTCGCGCGCCAGGCCGGAGGAGAGGGCGTCGGACGGCGTTGGGGTCGTGCTCACTCGGCGGCCCGCAGGCTCATCGGCCCGTAGACGACGGCGCCGGCCTCCCTCAGCGTCACCGACTCGACGCCGCGTCCGAGCAGGTCGCGCCACGTCTCGCCGAGGTAGTTCTCGGCGTCGCCCTGGGTCGGGAAGCCCGTCGTGGCCAGCCCCTCCCCCTCCATCGGCTCACCGTGCGCGTCGAGGTACAGCCAGGACCAGTCTCCGCTCATGCCCGTCACCCTAGACGCCCGCCCGGCGCCGTCGCCGCCCGGTCGTTTGACGGGCGGGCACGCCGCGTGCCACGGTTCGCCTAACCGATGGACGTCGGGGCAAGCCGGTGCGACTCCGGCGCTGACCCGCAACCGTGACCCGGAGCCGTGCCCCACAGGGCGTCGCGCCGGCAGCCGGAAAACCCACGCCCGTCCGGCTCCCAGTCAGTCTGTCGTGGAATGCGGACCGGAGTCACCGAGGACGGCTCCGTTGGTGGAGCCGGGCACGGTGTCCGACCGCGAGGAGGAAACCGTGTCCACCCTTGCCCGCACCCCGCTCCGGGTGCTGCTCGCCGCGCTCGTCGCCGCGGCCGTCACCGTCCTCACCGTCGGACCCGCGCAGGCGGCCGCCTACCGGTTCTGGGGCTTCTACCAGCTCTCGAACGGCACGTGGGCCTTCGCGCAGAAGGGGTCCGACCAGACCGTGCCGGCCGACGGCACCGTCGACGGCTGGCGCTTCGCGGTCGGCGACGAGAGCTCGTCCCGCCTCCCGCGCGCCGTCCTGACCTTCGACGCGATCTGCGCCTCCACGCCCGCCGTGTCGGGCTCCAAGCGCGTCGGCGTCGTCGTCGACTTCGGCCGCCCCGCCGACGCCGAGGACGCCGCGACCCCGCCTGCTCCCAAGGCCGTCTGCGCGGTCGTGCCGACCGCGGCCACGAGTACCGACGTGCTCGCCAAGGCCGGCGAGCTGCGCACCGAGAAGGGCCTCGTGTGCGCCGTCGCGGGCTACCCGGCCAGCGGCTGCGGTGGCGAGGTCAAGCAGGTCAGCGCCGAGGCGAAGGCTGCGGACACGCCGGTGGCGATCGCCGCGCACGCGGCCTCGACGAGCGCCGCACCGGCGTCGGGCGCTCCTGCCGACGCCGCGGCCCAGCCCGCCTCGTCCTCGACCGGCACGACGGTGGCCTGGATCGTCGTCGCGCTCGTCGTCCTCGCGCTCGCCGGCTACCTCGTCGTCCGCTCGCGGCGCCGTCCGGGCACCGACGCCTGAGCGGGGTGACCCGACGGCGATGCGGCTCCGTGCGCGGCTCCTGCACCCCGCGGCCTGGTGGCTGTGGGGGCTGGGGCTCGCCACGGCCGCGTCGCGGACGACGAACCCGGCCGTGCTCCTCGTCGTCATCGCGGTCTGTGTCCTCGTCGTCACGGAGCGGCGGGACCCGGCCACGCCGAACCCGCTGCCGGGCTTCCTGGCGATCGGTGCCGCCGTCCTCGCGCTCCGGGTCGTCATGACCGCACTGCTCGGCAACGGCGTCCACGGCGAGGTCGTCGTCGTCACGCTGCCGCGGGTCCCGCTGCCCGAATGGCTCTCGGTCATCCGCCTGGGCGGCCCGGTCACGCTCGAGTCGCTGCTGTTCAGCCTCTACGACGCCCTGCGCCTGGCCGCGGTGCTCGCCTGTCTCGGTGCGGCCAACGCCCTGGCCACCCCGCGCCGGCTCCTGCGCTACCTGCCGGCCACGCTGTACGACGTCGGCACCGCGGTCGTCGTCGGCCTGACCTTCGCGCCGCAGCTGCTCGCCGACGCGCGCACCGTCCGGTCCGCGCGGGCCCTCCGGGGCCGCGACGCCCGCAGCCTCCGCGAGACCGCCCGACTGACCGTGCCGGTCCTCGAGACGGCCTTCGAGCGCTCGCTCGGGCTCGCCGCATCGATGGAGTCGCGAGGCTACGGCCGCGCGGTGCAGAGCAGTACCGGCACCCGACGCGTCGCCAGCGGGCTGGCGCTGCTCGGCCTCGTCGGCGTCCTCGGCGGTCTCTACGGGCTGCTCGACGCGTCGGCGGGCGGGGCGCTCGGCCTTCCCCTGCTCGTCGTCGGCGCCGTCCTCGCGGCGAGCAGCCTCGTCGTCGGGGCATCGCGCGAGGGCCGTTCGGGCCACCGACGCGACCGGTGGGAGTGGCCCGAGACCGTCACCGTCCTGGCCGGTGCGGTGCCGGCCGTCGTCCTCGTCGTCGCCGGCCTGCACGGGTGGGAGGGCGTGACGCCGGCGCAGCGCGCCGAGCTGCCCGCAGTGCCGCTCGTCGCCGTCGCAGCGGTGCTCGTCGCGGCCCTGCCGGCATGGCTGACGCCGCGACCCCGGGAGGTCATGCCGTGATCGGCTTCGAGCACGTCAGCGTCACCTACGCCGGGGCCGAGGCCCCGAGCCTCGTCGACGTCACCCTCGAGATCCCCGAGGGCGAGCTCGTCCTCGTCGTCGGGCCCACCGGCAGCGGCAAGTCCACGCTGCTGCGCACGGTCAACGGCCTCGTCCCCCACTTCAGCGGCGGGACCCTGGCCGGCCGCGTCGTCGTCGACGGCCTCGACACCGCCGCACACCGCCCCCGCGACCTGGCCACCGTGGTCGGCCTCGTCGAGCAGAACCCCTCGTCGACGTTCGTCACCGACGTCGTCGAGGACGAGATCGCCTACGGCATGGAGACCATGGGCCTGGACCCCACGACGATCCGCCGACGCGTCGAGGAGACGCTCGACCTCTTCGGCCTGACGCCGCTGCGCGCCCGCTCTCTCGTCACCCTCTCGGGCGGGCAGCAGCAGCGCGTCGCGATCGCGGCCCTCTTCGCCGCCGGACCGCGCGTGCTCGTCCTCGACGAGCCGACCTCCGCCCTCGACCCCGTCGCGGCAGAGGAGGTCCTCGCCTCGCTCCACCGCATCGTCCACGACCTCGGCGTCACCGTCCTGCTCGCCGAGCACCGCCTGGAGCGGGTCGTGCACCACGCCGACCGGGTCCTGCTCGTCGACGACGGCCACGTGTCCGAGCTGCTCGACCCCGCCGAGGCGATGGCCCTGTCGCAGATCTTCCCGCCCGTCGTCGGGCTGTCCCGGCTCGCCGGGTGGACACCGACGCCGCTGTCGATCCGCGACGCGCGGCGCCGGGCCGCGTCGCTGCGCGAGGCCCTCGGCGGGCACACGCCGTCGGGCCACCCGGGACGTCCCGGACCCGGGGCGAGCGTCCCGGCGCTCTCGCTGGAGCGCGTCGCCGTGCGACGGGCCGGGCGCGTCGTCCTCGACGGCGTCGACCTCGAGGTGGCGCGGGGGTCGGTGACGGCCCTCATGGGCCGCAACGGGGCCGGCAAGTCGACCCTCCTCGGTGCGGTCGCGGCCCAGCACCGGCTCTCCGGCGGGCGCGTGCGGGCCGGGTCGGGCGGCGCCGACCCGCACGCCCTCGCGCCCCGTGACCGGGTGCGCGTCGTCGGGCTCGTGCCGCAGCAGCCCGAGCTGCTCCTCTACGCCGACTCGGTGGCCGCCGAGTGCGCCGCCGCCGATGCCGACTTCGGCGTCCCGAAGGGCACCGCGGCGGGCGTCCTGGCCCGCATCGCGGACGGCCTCGACCCCCTCGCGCACCCGCGCGACCTGTCCGAGGGGCAGCGCCTCGAGCTCGCGCTCTCCGTCATCCTCGCCGGTGGCCCCGAGGTGCTCCTGCTCGACGAGCCGACCCGTGGCCTGGACTACGGGGCCAAGCAGCGCCTCTGCGGCGTGCTCGCCGAGCTGGCGGCGTCCGGCACGACGGTGCTCGTCGCGACGCACGACGTCGAGCTCGCGGCCGAGGTCGCCGACCGCGTCGTCATCCTCGCCGACGGTGAGGTCGTCACCGACGGCCCGGCTCGCGACGTCCTCGCCTCCTCCCCCGCCTTCGCGCCCCAGGTGACCAAGGTGCTGCTCCCGCAGACCTGGCTCACCGTCGGCGAGGTGGCCCGCGCCCTGGGGCGGACGGCATGACGACGGGCGCGCCCGCCTCTCGCGCCGTGCGGACCGCCGTCCCGGCGTCGCGACGCGTCATCCCCCTGCGCTGGCCCGCCGTGCTCGC
This sequence comes from Actinomycetes bacterium, assembly GCA_023389095.1. Classification (GTDB taxonomy): domain Bacteria; phylum Actinomycetota; class Actinomycetes; order Actinomycetales; family Dermatophilaceae; genus Monashia. Next base: position 90 of record JAEWFB010000616.1, on the reverse strand, counting down.
CGTCGTCGCCGTCGGGATCGTCGGCCTGGCCGCCTTCACGTGGCCGTTCTTCGCGCCCGGGCAGGTGGCCACCGACCACGGCAACGACGC
>JAEWFB010000605.1 GCA_023389095.1 Actinomycetes bacterium | reverse complement strand
CGCCGATCCAGGCCCAGCCACGGTGCTCGCGGACCCCCTGCCAGACGAGCCACGCGCCGCCGATCTCGGCGAGGGCGGCGAGGGCGAAGAGCAGCAACGATCGGGCCACGGTCATGGGCCGATCCTGCCCGAGACGGGACACTCCCGGCGCCCGGTGCCGCGGGTTCGGGATCCTGCGGGGGATCCCCCTGCGCTGACCTACGCTGGCCCCATGCCGATCCTGGGCACCAAGCTGCGCCCGCCGGCTCCGCGCCGCCGGCTCGTCCCTCGCGACCGGTTGGTGGAACGGCTCGGGGCCGACGCACCGACGATGCCACGGCTCGTGCTCGTCTCGGCCCCAGCCGGATTCGGCAAGACCACGCTGCTGACCCAGTGGCTGGTCGCCGGACGAGCCGACGCCGACCAGGCCCGGCAGGCCGCCCGACGCGTCGCCTGGTTGTCGCTCGACCCGGCGGACGCCGAGCTGCGGACCTTCCTCTCCCACCTCGTCGCCGCCCTCCAGGTCGCCAGCCCCGACGTGGGTGCCGACGCGCTGGCCGTGATGGACACGGACCGTCCCTTTCCGGCCGACGAGGTGGTCGCCAGCCTCGTCAACGACCTCGACGCCCTTGCCGGCGCGACCGTCATCGCCTTCGACGACTACCACGCGGCGGAGTCCCCGGAGGTGAACGATGCCGTGCGGGTCCTGCTCGACAACCTGCCGCCCCACGTCACCGTGGCCGTCACGACACGGGCCGACCCCCCGTTCCAGCTCTCGCGCATGAGGGCCCGCGGGGAGCTGCTCGAGGTTCGCGCGGCAGACCTGCGCTTCACCACCGCGGAAGCGGAGGCCTTCCTCAACACCGTCATGGGACTGGCCCTCGAGCCGGGCCAGGTGTCGGCGCTGGAAGCCAGGACCGAGGGGTGGGCCGCCGGCCTGCAGCTGGCAGCCCTGTCGGCCCGTGCCCACCTCGGCCGGCCCGACGACGCCGACGAGAGCGCCACTGACGGGGTCGCGTCGTTCGTCGAGGCGTTCACCGGCAGCCATCGGTTCGTCCTGGACTACCTGCTCGAGGAGGTGCTGACCCACCAGCCCGAGGAGGTGCGCACCTTCCTGCTCGAGACCTCCGTTCTCGACCAGCTCAGCGCATCCCTGTGCGACGCGCTGACAGCTCGCTCCGACGGCCAGGCGATGCTCGACCTGCTGGAGCACCGGAACCTGTTCCTCATCCCGCTCGACGAGGAGCGCACGTGGTACCGCTACCACCACCTGTTCGCTGACGCGTTGCGCGCCCGGCTCGCTGCCGGGCGCGCCGACCGGCTCGGCGAGCTCCACGCGTCGGCGAGCCGATGGCTCGCGGAGAACGGGTACCTGGCGGATGCCGTCCGGCACGCCATCGCCGGTGGCGACGACGAACGCACCGCGGACCTCGTCGAGCTCGGACTGGCCGACCTGCGCCGACGACGCCAGAACCACACGGTCCGCGAGTGGTTGGAAGCCCTGCCCGACGACGTCATCCGCAGACGACCACTGCTGGCCGTCTTCATGGGGTGGCGCCGGATCTCCGAGGGCGACGTCGACGGCGTCGAGGCCTGGCTCGACGCCGCTGAGAGCGGTGTCGGGGCGGCACGAGGACCGACGATGCCGACGTCCGACTCGCTGGCCGAGGCTGCCAGGGACCGCGACATCGAGATCCGTTCCATCCCGGCGATGGCCGCCGTGTTCCGGGCGGCGGTCTGCCAGGCCCGGGGTGACGTCGACGGCACCGTCGCGAACGCGCGCCGAGCACTCGCGCTGGCGGGACCGGACGACCACTACCCGCGTGCGGCCGCTGCCGGCTTCGTCGGGATGGCCGCGTGGGCCGCCGGCGACGTCGCCTCTGCCCTCGACGTCTTCGCCGAGACGGTGGCCAGCCTCCATGCGGCCGGCATGCTCGCCGACGAGCTCGGAGCGACGGTCGTCCTCGCCGGCATTTGGCTCGCGCGGGGGCGCCCCAGCGAGGCAGGCCGGCTGTACGAACGCGCCCTGGCGACCGCCGAAGGCCACCCCGGCCCGGTGCTGCCCAGCACCGGCGACCTGCACGTCGGCCTCGCCGACATCCAACGCGAACAGGGGCATCTCGACGACGCGGCAGCGCACCTCGAGCGCGCCCGCCGGCTCGGCGACCGCGCGTCGGTGCTGGAGAACCGGCACCGCTGGTACACCGCGACGGCCGGGCTGCTGCAGGCCCGGGGTGACCTCGAGGGCGCCATCGCCATGCTCGACCGGGCCGAGCCGCTGTACCTGCCCGGGTTCTTCCCCGACGTGCGGCCCATCGCCGCCGCCAGGGCCAGGATCCTGATCGCCCTCGGACGACGAGCCGAGGCGTGGCACTGGGCGCGCGCGACCGGGGTCACGGTGCACGACGAGGCGACGTATCTCGCCGAGTTCGACCAGCTCACCCTGGCCCGCCTGCTCATCGCGCAGCACCGAGCGGAGCACCCTGCGACGGCCCACACCGACCTCGCAGAGGCCCTCCTCCTGGTGGACCGCATCGTCGACGGGGCCCGAGCGGCCGGTCGAGGTGGCAGCGTCATCGAGGCACGGATGGTCCGCGCGCTGGCCCACGACGCGATCGGCGAGCGGGGCTCTGCGGTCGCTGACCTGGCCGCCGCCCTGGCCGAAGGCGTCCCTGCCGGCTACGTCCGCCTCTTTCTCGACGAAGGTGCCCCGATGGCGACCCTGCTGGACGCCGTCGCGGCCGGTCGACCGGCGGGCAGCGAACAGGCTCGTCTGCTGCTGCGAGCCTCCGGGCCCGACCGTCCGGCCGACGTCCTGCTGCTGGCCCAGGCCACCGACGAGCCACTCAGTGAACGGGAGCTGGAGGTCCTGCACCTGCTGGCGAGCGACCTGAGCGGGCCGGAGATCGCTGGCCGGCTCTTCATGTCGGTCAACACCTTCCGCACGCACTGCCGGCACATCTTCACCAAGCTCGACGTCAACACCCGGAGGGCGGCCGTCCGACGCGCCACGGAGCTGCACCTGAGCTGACCCCATCCCGACTCGGTGCCGCGGGTCGGTCTCGCCGAGGCCCGGCCCCGAGATCACCACGGCAGTCACATCGTCATGTGATGTGAGCTCACCACGGCGGCTCCTAGCGTCGGCGTCGTCCCGGACCGGCCGGGACGACCGAACCGAGGAGCCAGCCATGACCATCACCCCCACCGGCCTCACCCGGGCCGCCGCCGTCGCCGCCGTCGCGGCAGGCACCGTCTTCATCGCCGTCCAGGTCAGGCACCCGCACCTGGACGCCACCACGATCCAGACCACCGAGATGGCCGTCCGCGGCACCGCCAAGGTGGTCATGGCGGTCCTGGCGCTGGTCGGCATCAGCGGCATGTACCTGAGCCAGGTCCGGCGCAACGGGGTCCTCGGGCTCGTCGGCTACCTCGTCTTCAGCGTCGGCTACCTCCTGACCATGGGAACGGCCTACGTCGCCGCGTTCGTGATGCCGCACGTCGCGGCACTCGCACCCGGCTACGCCGACGATGTCATCGCCGCCACCACCAACGGATCGCCGACCGGCGACATCGGTGCCATGGCGACCGTGGCCCACCTGCAGGGCTTCGCGTGGCTGGGCGGCGGGGTGCTCTTCGGCATCGCGCTGTTCCGCGCCGGCGTCCTGGCCCGCTGGGCGTCGGTGCTCCTTGCCGTCGGCGGCCTCGTCACGGCTGCCCTGTCGGTCATGCCGGACGCCTTCTACCGGCTGCTGGCCTTCCCCAACAGCATCGCGATGATCGGGCTCGGCATCTCCCTGTGGCGCAGCCAGCGCGACGCCTCCTCGCGGGAGACCATCGCCGCCCGCGAGCCGGCCACCGGCGTCGCCGCGGTCCGATGAGCACCCGGGAACGGAGCTGGCCGGTGCCGCTGGCGCTGGTCGCCCTGAGCGCCATCCCGCTGACGGCCGGGACCCTGAGGCTGATCCAGCTCGCAGGCGGCCCGGCCCTCTTCCCGGCCGACCCGCGGTTCGTCGGTTTCCCCGTGGCGCTGGTGGCGCACATCGTCGGTGCGGCCGTCTTCGCACTGGCCGGCGCGTTCCAGCTCGTGCCCGGGCTGCGACGGCGCCACCCGGCCTACCACCGGCGCGCCGGACGCGTGGTGGCGCTCGCCGTCACCGGCTCCGCGTTCTGGCTCACGCTGGGCTACCCGGCCCAGCCGGGCACCGGTGACCTGCTGTTCGTGGCCCGCCTCGTGTTCGCCTCGGCGATGCTCGCCGGCCTGGTGCTGGGCTTCGCTGCCATCCGCCGTCGGGACATCGCGACCCACCGCGCCTGGATGGTCCGTGCCTACGCCATCGGTCTCGGAGCCGGGACCCAGGCCCTCACCGGAGGCGTCGGCGAAGCACTCTTCGGAACCGGCGTGGTGCGCGGGGACCTCGCCAAGATCGCCGGCTGGGTCATCAACCTGGCCGTCGCCGAGTGGGTCATCCGCCGCCCGGACCGCCGCCAGCACCGCCGCCAGCACCGCCGCGAGCACGGCCGCGAGCACCGCCGCCTGGACCGCCGCACCGGCGTCGCGTCGGTACACACCACGTCATGACCGTCCACGCGGGCACGACCTACGAGTTCCACGTCGGCTGCCACCTGGACGACCACTGGGCCAGCGCGCTGGACGGTCTCACCCTCGTCCGTCGGTCCGACGGGACCACCACCCTGACCGGGCCCGTCGCCGACCAGGCCCACCTGTTCGGCGTGCTCGCACGGATTCGCGACCTCGGCGTTCCCCTGCTGTCGCTCCGCGCCCTCGACGTCGAGGGACGACAGGGCTAGCCGCCGGTCTCTCTCAGCGCTCGAGCCGGCGCGCGCCGCGGACGAAGCGGATGGAGAGCGGGTAGCGCCACCACACGCGACGGCTGGCTTGGACCGCGCCTCGGACGGAGGTTCCGAGGAGCACGGCGCCGGCGAGGAACGCGAGCGGGAAGGCGATGTAGAGCAGCACCGGTGGGTTCGGATCGTCCGGGCTCGCCGCCGTGGTGATGACCAGGCTGCCGATGAGGACGTTCCACAGGATGGTGAAGAGGATCTGCGCGTTGAGCGCTTCGGTCGCGTGGTGGCGGACGAAAGGGTCCTGCTTGCCCGCCGTGAGCCTGATGATCAGCGGGGCGAAGACGGGCATGACCAGGAAGCTCACGTGCGACAGGACCGCCCAGGTCGTGTCCGGCTGGGGTTGAGGCATCGTGGTGCTCGTCCACGCGAAGCCGTCCCACCAGCGCAGGTGTCCGGAGCCATCGGGGTACCAGCCGGCCGGTGGGCCGGTGGGGAGGGCAGGAACCGCCGGAGGAGGCGCGTCGAAGGTCACCGGCAGAGTGTGCCGCATGACGGAAGGCGCGTGATCCAGATCGGGAGCAATCATGGCGAACTGGTGCACGAACCACGGGCGGGGAACCGCGGCCCACGATGTGCGTCACCCGCCCGGCTGCCTCCGGGTCGCCTGGTGCCGTGGGCTCACTCCGTCTCGGTGTCCTGCTCGGGTGTGGGGGTGCCGTCGTGGACGAGGAACTCGGTCCCAGAAACGGCAGAGAGACCGGACGAAAAGCGTGTCCGGTCTCTCTGCGTTGGTGGAGCTGAGGGGATTCGAACCCCTGACCTTCTCATTGCGAACGAGACGCGCTACCAACTGCGCCACAGCCCCTTGGTGCGGAAGGAACGATAACACCCGGGGCATCGCCGCACCCAATCGGTGGGCCCCCTCGCGATCGCCTCCTCGTGCCCTCGCGGTGTCCCGGCGTGGGAGCGCCGGCAAGCGTGGACCTGCTCGCAGCGTGCCACCGCCTGCCGACAGCGACGCGACCGCACGGGCCGGGCTGCGCTGCAATGGAACTCCGTGTGGACAACCTCTTGAGGAAGCGGCGCGATAGGCGTAGAATCGAACACATGTTCGATGATGTCGGGGGTGATGAGACCGCGGCGGGCGACCGTCTCGGGTCACTCACGGCCGCCCTGCACGCCCAGGCCGCCGCGCTCGTCGACCTCACGGCAGACGGGGTCATGACGGACGGCATCGACGCGGCTCCCGACGACGCGGCGCTCATCGACGGGCTCACGGCGCTCGAGGCCGCCAAGGCGGCGTGCGCCGCGGCCCAGGCGCGCCTGACCGAGCGGTTCGTCGCCTCCCAGGCCGGCCGTGCGGAGCGGCTGAGGGAGCAGGCGCGGGCCTGCGCCGACGCCGGCGACTTCGACGGGTGGGTCCTCGCCCGCGACCAGGCCCGCGCCCTCGAGCTGGCCCCGGAACCAGACCTCGCTGCGGCCGGGCATCGACGAGGTCGCCATGCCTCGACGCCCGCCGGCGGCCAGGAGCCAGGCGCGCCGTCCCGGACGCCGCGGCGTCTCATGCTGTCGCGGACCGGGGTCTCGGCGCAGGTCGCGCTGGCACGGCGTGAGTCCCCGGCACGGGGGGCGCGGCTGGCGACCGCGTCCGTGGCGCTGGTGCGGCACCTGCCCCGCACGCTCGAGGCGTTGTCGGCCGGCGTCCTCAACGAGCGCCGCGCCGAGCTCGTCGTCCGCGCCACGAGCCACCTCGAGCCGGCCGTGCGTGCCCGTGTCGACGCCGAGGTCATCGGCGCCGGACTCGACGTGACCGACCCGGGCGACCCGACCTCGGGGGTCGGCGGGTGGGGTGACCGGGAGCTCGAACGTCGGGTCCGGGCCTGCGCCGACCGGCTCGATGCCGAGGCCGCGGTCGCACGAGCCCGGATCGCCGAGACCGAGCGGCGGGTCACGATCCGCCCCGTCCCGGACACCATGGCCCTGGTCACCGCGCTGCTGCCGGTGGCCCAGCCCGTCGCCGTGCATGCCGCCCTGACCCGGGCCGCCTTGTCCGCGAAAGCTGCCGGCGACATCCGCGGCAAGGGCCAGCTGATGGCCGACACCCTCGTCGAGCGCCTCACCGGGCAGGCCGGCGCCGACGAGGTGCCCATCGAGATCCAGCTCGTCATGACCGACCGAGCCCTGCTGGCCGGCGACGCCACCCCGGCCCACGTGCCCGGCTACGGCCCGGTCCCCGCCGGCTGGGCCCGCGACCTGCTCGTCCGGGCGACGACCCCGACGCCCGACCCGCCACTCGGCAGGGGCTCGGTCGTCGGCTCGGACGTCGACTCAGCCGTCGGCCCGCGCACCGGCGCGAGCACCGCCTCGGGTGCCGCCTCGGGGGCCGCGGACGAGAACGGGGATCGGGTCATCGCCCGAGGCGCACCGGGCAGAGCCTGGGTGCGGCGCCTGTTCACCCACCCCGACACCGGCACCCTCGTCGCCATGGACAGCAGCCGGCGGCTGTTCCCGGCCGCGCTACGGCGGTTCGTCATCGCCCGCGACGGCACCTGCCGCACCCCGTGGTGCGACGCACCCGTGGCCCACCTCGACCACGTCACGCCACACGCCGACGGCGGACCCACCAGCGCCACCAACGGCCAGGGCCTGTGCGTGCGATGCAACCTCGTCAAGGAACAACCCGGCTGGCACTCCCGCGTCATCGAACCCGGACCGACCCACCGAAACGGCGCACCCGGTCGAGACGGCCCGCCCCACACCGTCGAGGTCACCGCCCCCACCGGACATCGGTACACCTCGACATCCCCGCCGGTCCTGCCCATGGCCCACCGGCCCAGAAGGCTCATCTCATCGATGCCTGCGGCGCCTCCGCCGCCCGGAACGGAGGCGGCCGTCGGACCTGGCAGGCCCGTGGTCCTCGAGCTCTACCCGCCCATGGCCTTCGACGTCGAGCTCGCCTGCTGACGTCGCCGCTGACGCGGCCGCGTCGTCGACGTGCCTGGGACCAGACGGCGCCGGAGGCCGCGTCGGAGGAGTTCGACGCGGCCCCCGGGCTCATGGCTGGAACGTGATCACGAGCGCCGCCCAGCTGCCCGACGCGGTCCCGTCGGCGCGGAAGGTGCCGGTCGCCGTCGGCAGCTGGTAGGCCCGCCCGAGGTTGGTGCTGCCCGATGCCTGCGGGGTCAGGGCCGTCCAGGCCGACGTCCAGGTCGGGTTGCTCGCCGAGCTGAACGAGGCCACCGCTGCGAACACGACCTCGCGAGCCACGGACGTCGCCGGGGTCACGCCGGACGAGAACGACGCACCGGAGCCTGTGGCCGAGGCCACGCGGTCGACTCGGGTCACGCCCTGGAGGTCGTCCGCGACCATCCGGTACGTCGTCGCCTTCGGGAAGGTCGCCGTGATCTTGGCGCCGGGTGCCAGCGGCTTGGTGGCCGGTGCCGTGAGGACGACGAGCCGCCCGGTGGAGGCCGACACCGTGCGCGCCACCGTGTAGACGTTGCCTGCCGTGTCGGTGACGGTGACGGCGCCGTTGGAGTTGGACAGCACCTGCACGGTGACGACGACGAGGTGGTTCTGCTGGACGCTCACCCCGGATCCCAGGGTGACCACCGCGCTGGTCCCCGACGACGCGGACCCCGCCGTCCCGAGGGTGCCCACGTAGCCCGGTGGCGGAGCCGTGACCGTCACGGTCGTGGGGGCGGTGGCGGTCAGGCCGGAGGCGTTCTTCACGGTCACGGTCACCGTGTAGCTACCGGCGGAGACGTACGTGTGGGTGGCCGTGGCAGCGGCCGACGCGGCCGTCGTCGTGCCGTCGCCCCACGTGAACGCGTAGGTCATCGCCTGGCCCTGCGGGTCGGTCGAGGCGGACGCGTCGGCGGTGACGGCCAGTGGCGCGGTGCCGGTGGAGGGCGTGACCGTCAGCGAGGCCGTCGGCGGTCGGATCGGCGCGGTGACGGTGACCGTCTTCTGGGCGGTGGCAGTGAGCCCGGAGGTGTTGGAGACCGTCACGGTCGTCGTGTAGGTGCCCGCTGTCGCGTAGGTGTGGCTCGCGGTGGCGGTCGGGGAGGCGGGCACGCTGGTGCCGTCGCCGAAGTCGAAGGCGTACGAGAGTGCCTGTCCCTGTGGGTCGGTCGAGGCGGACGCGTCGGCGGTGACGGCCAGCGGCGCGGTGCCGGTGGAGGGCGTGACCGTCAGCGAGGCCGTCGGCGGCTGGAGCGGTGGTGGCGGTGCCGCGACCGTGACGGAGCGGTGGTCGGTGGCCGTCAACCCCGACGTGTTCGTGACCGTCACCGTGACCGTGTAGCTGCCGGCCGCCGTGAACGTGTGCATCGCGGTCGGCGTGGACGAGGCGGGCACGGTGGTCCCGTCACCGAAGTCGAAGGCGTACGAGAGTGCCTGTCCCTGTGGGTCGGTCGAGGTGGACGCGTCGGCGGTGACGGCCAGTGGCGCGGTGCCGCTCGTCGGGGTGATGCTGAGCGTCGCGACCGGCGGCTGCACCGGTGGTGGGGGCGTCGTCACGGACACGGTCTGTGCGGCGCTGCCGCTGAGGCCGGACGCGGTGGTGACCGTGGTCGTGACCGTGTAGCTCCCCGCGGTCGCGTAGGTGTGGCTCGCAGTGGCGGTCGCCGAGGCGTCCACCGTCGTGCCGTCACCGAAGTCGAACGCGTACGTCAGGGCCTGGCCCTGCGGGTCGGTCGAGGCGGACGCGTCGGCCGTGACCGACAGCGGCGCGTCGCCCGTCGACGGCGTCACCGTGAGCGAGGCCGTGGGCGGCTGGACGGCCGGCGGCGTCGAGACCGTCACGGTGGCGGTGGTCGGGGTGCTCAGTCCGCTGGTGTTGCGGACCGTCACCGTCGCCGTGAAGGTGCCGGTCGCCGTGTAGACGTGGGTGGCGGTCGGCGACGACTGCGCCGGCAGCGTCGTGCCGTCACCGAAGTCGAACGCGTACGTCAGGGCCTGGCCCTGGGGATCGGTCGACACCGACGCGTCCGCCGTGACCGACAGCGGCGCCGCGCCGTTGCTCGGCGTCATGAGCAGGCTCGCCGTCGGCGGCTGCACGGGCGGCGGCGGCGCGGCCACCGACACCGTGCGGCTCGCCGTCCCGGTGAGGCCGGAGGTGTTCCGGGCCGTCACGGTGACCGTGTACGTGCCTGCCGAGTCGTAGGTGTGGCTCGCGACGGCGGAGGACTGCCCGGACACGGTCGTGCCGTCGCCGAAGTCGAACGCGTACGTCATCGCCTGGCCCTGCGGGTCGGTCGAGGCGGACGCGTCGGCCTGCACGACGAGCGGGGCGGTGCCCGTGGTCGGCGTCAGCGTCAGGCCCGCGACCGGCGGCTGGACGGGCGGCGGCAGGTCGGGCTGGAACTCGTAGGCGCCGAGGTCGTCGTAGAGCCGGGGGCCAGCCGCGAAGGTGTTGGGCACGTTCGGGTCGCGCACGCGCGGATAGCCGAGGATGTCGGTCGCCTGCTCTCCCGGGACACCGCTGTCGCCGCGGTCGATGGCGGGCGAGCCCTCGCGCAGCGAGAGGTCCCAGACGCTGGTGTCGGCGAACTTCGGGTCGGCCTGGACGCCCGCGGCCTCCTGGCCCGAGGCCGTGCGCATCGCGGCGAGGCTCGTGTACGTCGTACCCCAGGCGTACATGACGCCGGCCTTGCTGAGGTACACGAGGTTGTGGTCGACGATCGTGCTGTTCTGGGCGCCGTCCCAGACGCCGATGTTGCCGGCGCGGCGCGCGCAGCTGATGCCGGCGTAGGCGGGGTAGACGGCGTTGTCGACGGCGATGTTGTTGGCGATCCGGTAGCTGCCCGACGTCGTCCCCTCGAGGTTGATGCCGCTGGTGCAGTTGCGGAACACCGTGTTGCCGACGATCGTCCCGCCGGTCACGTTGAGGTTGTCGATGCCGTGGTCGCCGTTGTCGTACGTGACGTTGAGCGTGACGAGGTTGTTGTTGCCGCCCGTGTAGAGCTGGACGCCGGAGTCCTCGTTGTCGTGGGTCACGTTGCTCGAGATGACGTTGCCGGGGCTCGTGACGTTGATGCCGTTGGCGTTGCGCTGCCAGCCCTGGGCGTTGTAGCTCGACTGGTTGTTCGTCACGGTGTTCCCGGTCGAGGTGTTCGTGACGTAGATACCGGTGTCGCTGTTGTGGTTCGTGTTGTTGTCGGCGACGAGGGAGTTGTTCGTGGCCCGGATGCTGATGCCCGGCGCCGTGGCGCCCTGGGCCTGGCGCCCGGCGTTCGTCACGGTGTTGCCGCGCACGGTGATGTGGTCGCTCTTGGTGACGTAGATGCCGTCGCCGGTCGTGCCGGTGAAGGTGAGGTTGGACAGGGTGATGTAGCTGCGCGCCGAGACGTAGGCGCCGTTGGTGACGCCCGTGCCGATGACGGGGCTGTGGCCGGGCCAGCTCGTGATGGTGATCGGCGCGGTGGCCGTGCCCGACGCGGACGGCTTGATGGACTCCGAGTAGGTCCCGTCGCCGATGTAGAGCGCGTTGCCGGCCTGGAGGCGGCTGACGCCCTTGGTCACCGTGCAGAACGGCGTGCTCGAGGTGCCGTTGCCGGAGTCCGAGCACACCGGGCTCGTCTTGTCGACGTAGAAGTCGGTCGAGACGGGCAGCACCGGCGGGGTGCCGATGACGTACTCGTCGATGACGCTGCCCGCCGCGCACGTGATGTCGTCCTTGGACGCCGCGGCGTCGCAGACCGCCTGCAGCTTGAGGCCCGTGGGGCCGACGTCGACGCGCAGGTGCGAGAGGTGGAAGGTGCGGAACGCGGTGCGTGGGTCGGTGCTCGTCCACGGCGTCTCGGCGGAGGACGGCGTCCCGACCGTGACGTGGGTGACGCCCTGGATCGGCTGGAAGCGCTCGTAGTCGTGGGAGTGGCCGTTGATGTTGAGGACGTACTTGCTGTACGTCTGGCCGAACCCGTCGAGGATCGAGGCGATGCCGGCCTCGCCCGGGTGGTAGCCGGTCGAGTACGCGGGTCGGTGGCCGTAGGTGACGATGTACTTGATGTTCGGGTCGTCCTGGGCCTGGCGCATCAGCGGGCCGGCCTTGGACTGCCAGTCGCTCCAGGCGCCCGTCCACGGCTCCGGGTAGGCGATGAACCGCACCGGGCCGGCGTCGAACCAGCCCCAGTCGTTGCCCCCGGCGGAGATGGCCGGCGAGCCCGGGGAGGCGGCCGCGTGCGGCATGAGCAGGCGTCCCTTGTAGTTGCGCAGGTCGTCGGAGCCCGCGACGTCGTACTCGTGGTTGCCCCACGCGGGCATGTAGGCCGCGCGGGTGCTCCAGCGCATGACGTCGTTGAAGTGCTGGTCGACCGCCGCGATCGAGGTGCCGTTGGCGTAGGTGAGGTCGCCGACCATGAGGACGAACGACGGGTCGTCGGCGCTGATGTTGTCGAGCGTCGCGCCGAGCTTGGAGAAGTTCACGGTGTCGCCGACGTCGCCGATGGCATCGAACCGGAAGCTCGAGGTGGGCGGCGCGTGGAAGGTGTAGTCCGGTCCGCCGCCGATGGAGTAGTGGTACTCCGTGCCCGGCACGAGGCCACCGAGCTCGAGCTGCCAGAAGGGCCCGGGGGAGGACCACGGGGTCCACGCGGGCGCGACGCCGGTGGCTGTCTGGCCGTACGCCGACGTCGCGCCCCAGCGCACGTCGTTCGCGGTCCCGCGCCAGTCGATGGCGACCGAGGTCGACCCGGTGAACGTGTAGTGCACCTCGTCGGCGGGGGCGTCGGCCCAACCCGGGGGAGCGGCCCCCACGAGCAACGCCAGCGCGGCCACGAGGGCGGGCGGCAGGATCCGGGCCAGCCACCGCGTGTGGCGGTGGCGGGCGGGGGCAGGAGACGTCGGCGACCCCACAGTCATGGGCCGAGGCTAGGAACGGCAACCCGCCAGGTCGACCGTCTCGTGGCGTACCGGGGGCTACGTCAACGGGTGTAGCCGCTCAGACCCAGCTGGGGAACCACATCCGCGCCTGCCACTCCGACAGGGGGATGACGTCGGCGACGTAGATCGGCAGGAAGAAGGCGAACAGGGCCATCGTCAGCAGGACGAAGCCGCCGATGACACCGAGGCCGACGCGTCGACGCGTCACGGACGCCTCGCGCCCGCCCATGACCATCCCGAGCACGTAGACGCAGGCGAGCACGACGTACGGCACGAAGGCGACCTCGTAGAAGGAGTAGATGGTCCGGTTGCCGAGGAAGAACCACGGCAGGTAGCCGGCGAAGAGCCCGCAGAGGATCGCACCGGCACGCCAGTCCCGGCGCAGCGCCCACATGAAGAGCAGCACGAAGATCGCCAGCGTCGCCGTCCACCAGATCGAGACGGTGCCGATCGAGGTGATCGCCTTGCTGCACTGGTCGACGAGGCAGCCCTCGGCGCCCTTCTTCGGGCCCTCGTAGAAGAACGAGGTCGGCCGGCCCTGGATGAGCCAGGACCACGGGTTGGTCTGGTACGGGTGGGACGAGGTGATGGCCTGCGTGGAGGCGTACATCTGCTGGTGGTAGGCCCACAGCGAGCGCCACCAGTCCGGCAGCCAGCCGTAGCTGGTGTCGGGGTTGTTCGCCGCCCAGGTGCGGAACGACCCGCCCTGGGTGAGGATCCATCCCGTCCAGCTGGCGACGTAGGTGACGAGCGCCGCGCCCACGACCTGGACGAAGGCGAACGGGCCGTCCTTGACGAGGGTGCCGGACGCCCAGCCCCGCACGCCGGCGGCCCGACGCGCCCCGAGGTCCCAGAGGACCGTGAGCAGGCCGAACCCGACGACGAAGTAGAGACCGGACCACTTGGTACCGGTCGACAACCCGAGCATCACCCCGGCCACCCAGCGCCAGGGTCGCCAGCCCAGCCAGGGCCCGAGCCGCGAGGCGGCCGCGCGGGGCCGGTCGCCGATCTTGCGGGCCAGCACCTCTCGGGCCCGGTCCCGGTCGATGAGCAGGGCTCCGAAGGCGGCGAGCCCGAAGAACATGACGAAGATGTCGAGCAGGCCGGTGCGGGAGTGGACGAAGTGGTGGCCCTCGAAGGCGAGCAGGGCCGCGGCGACCGTGCCGAGCAGGTCGGAGCGGAAGAGGCGCCGGGCGATGCGCCCGAGCATGAAGATCGAGATCGTGCCCGCCAGGGCGACGGCGAACCGCCAGCCGAAGGAGTTGAGGATGCCGAACGGCATCTCGCCCCAGCCGATGAGCCACTTGCCCACGGGCGGGTGGACGACGAAGTCACCCTCGGTGCCGTAGACCATCGGGTCGTTGGCGGTGAAGTGCTGGTCGACCTGGTTGGCCTGCTGCAGCACGTCGTCGTTCTTCATCTCGAACCAGTACAGGACCATCGACCAGCCCTGCTTGACGTAGTACGTCTCGTCGAAGATGAGCTGGTGCGGCGCCCCGACGTGCCAGAAGCGCATGAAGCCGCCGACGAGCGTGAAGAACAGCGGGCCGGCCCAGCCGAGCCACGCGATGCGCCCGGCGACCCGACGCGTCAGCCGGAAGTCGTCGGCGGGGTCACCCAGCAGGCGCACGCGCACCTGCCGGGTCGAGTTCATGCGCGCCATCGTATGCAGTGCGGCTGCGCGGCTCAGAGGGAGATGCCGCGGGCGCGCAGCAGCGAGTAGCCGAGGAAGGCGACGACGTCGAGGATCGTGTGGCAGACGACGAGGGGCATGACGCGGCGGGTCCGGACGAACACGATCCCGAGGATGAGGCCCATCGCGATGTTGCCGACGAACCCGCCGAAGCCCTGGTACAGGTGGTAGGAGCCGCGGACCAGGGCCGACAGGGCGACGACGAGCGGCCACGCCCAGCCCGACTGGCGCCACCGGGTGAAGAGGTAGCCGACCATGACGACCTCCTCGAGCACCGCGTTGCCGACGGCGGCGAGCACGAGCACCGGCACGGTCCACCAGACCGCCTCGAGGTTGGCGGCGGCCACGTTGGTGTTGACGCCGAGGGCGCGCGCCAGCAGGTAGAGGCCGAGCCCCGGGATGCCGATGACCGCCGCCAGCCCGACGCCCCGGAGCAGGTCGCGGCCCGGCTCGGTGCGGTCGAGGCCGATGAAACGGCCGGCCCGCACCTCGGTGGACGGCCGGCGGACGTGGTTGAGCAGGTACAGGGCCAGCAGCACCGGCACGAGCGGCAGCAGGATGTTGGCCAGCTGGTAGGCGAGGTCGAGCCAGGGCCGGTCGGGCGTCGCGGACTGGTTCATCGCCGTCGTCTGCTGTGACAGCGGTACGGCCCGAGTCAGCTTCTCGATGATCGACAGCAGGGCGTACACGGCGGAGGAGCCCAGGCTGACGCCGAGCACGAGGAGCGTCTCGCGGCGCAGGCCCCGGCGCGCCCCGGGGTCGTCGACCGGCTCGGGGTCCCACGGTGAGGGCCGTGACAGGAACCGCGTCAGGGCGCCGGTGGTCGACATGCCGTCACTGTAGCCATCGCGGGTACGTTCGACAGGTGTCGTTGCTCTCCGGCTGGCGGCGCGGCGAGCACGCCGCGGACGGGTTCGCGTACCCGGTCTACGAGCGCGGCGCCGGGCCCGGCATCGTCCTGGTCCACGAGAGCCCGGGACTGACGCCGGAGGTCATCGAGCTCGGCGACGAGCTCGTCGAGGACGGGTTCACCGTCACGATGCCGCACCTGTTCGGCTCCTCGCACGCGCGGCCCCGCACGTGGGAGGCCGTGCGGGTCGTGCCGCGGCTCTGCGTCACGCGGGAGTTCACCATGGTCGCCACCGGGCGGACGGCCCCCCTGGCGGGCTGGCTGCGCAGCCTCGCGCGCGAGCTGCACGGACGCGTCGGGGGCCCCGGCGTGGGTGCGCTCGGCATGTGCGTGACGGGCGGCTTCGCGCTGGCGATGATGGTCGACCCCGTCGTCGTCGCGCCGGTGGTCGCGCAGCCGGCGACGCCGCTGCCCCTCGGCGCCCGGCGGGCCGCCGACGTCAACCTCGACTCGTCGGACTTCGAGGCCGTGCGACGCCGTGTGGCGGCGGGCTGCCCGGTGCTCGGCCTGCGCTACCGCGACGACTGGGTCACCGGCACCCGCTTCGACACGCTGCGGAGCGAGCTCGGCGACGGCTTCCTCGCCGTCGAGCTCGACGGGCACGGCCACGCCACCCTGACCGACCACCGGCACCCCGAGGCGGTCACCGCGGTCCGTGACTTCTTCCGCATGCGGTTGCTCGAAAAGTCTTGAGCCTCAAGACGACACGTCCTCCTGCTGTGGCGCATGGCCACCAAAAGCGTTGGCCCCGTGCATGGTTCACGCCTAGCGTCGATGCCATGACCACCTCTCGACTTCGCCTGGCCCTCCGCGCGCGCCTCACCGCGGCGATGCGCGAACGCGACCGCGACGCGATGTCGGCGCTGCGCACGACCCTCGCCGCGCTCGACAACGCCGAGGCCGTCCCC
>JAEWFB010000551.1 GCA_023389095.1 Actinomycetes bacterium | reverse complement strand
CGGGCCACGGCGTCGCACCAGAGGGCGTTGTTGAGCGCGGCGAGGGCGATTCGGTCGGTCACGTCGGTCACACCGGTCACGGGAACGATCCTCCCAGCGTCGGTGCCGGCTGGCAGGATCGGGTCATGCGACAGGGTGGATCGCCCGAGCGGCCGGCGACGTTCTTCGACGACGCCGCCGACTTCCGGGGCTGGCTCGAGGCCAACCACGCCAGCGCGTCCGAGCTGTGGATGGGCCTGAACAAGAAGCACGTCGAGCCGCGCGGGCTCCAGTGGGCCGAGGCCGTCCGGGAGGCGCTCTGCTTCGGGTGGATCGACTCGATGGCCCAGCGCATCGACGAGGACACCGTGCGGCAGCGGTGGACGCCACGCAAGCCCGGCAGCAACTGGAGCACCATCAACATCACCGCGGTCGCCGAGCTCACGGCCGCCGGCCTCATGCACCCGGCCGGCACCGCCGCCTTCGAGAGGCGCCGCGAGGACCGGTCCGGCGTCTACGCCTACGAGAACCGCCACCGCACGTGGCCCGAGGAGTACGAGGCGCTGTTGCGCGCCGATGCGCGTGCCTCGAGGTTCTGGGACGCCGCGACGCCGTCCTACCGCAAGCTCGCGACCAACTGGGTCGTGACCGCCAAGCAGGAGGCCACCCGCGACAAGCGCATGGCCGAGCTCGTCGACGACTGCGCCCACGGCCGCCTCATCAAGACCCAGCGCTACGGCACCGAGCCCGTCTGGGTGCGCCGGGTCCGCGACGAGCTCGGCTGACGCGCCGCGTCCCCGGGGGCCGGCCGGGCCGGCGACGCG
Organism: Actinomycetes bacterium; assembly: GCA_023389095.1. Lineage (GTDB taxonomy): Bacteria > Actinomycetota > Actinomycetes > Actinomycetales > Dermatophilaceae > Monashia. The sequence continues at coordinate 6,777 of JAEWFB010000551.1, read as the reverse complement.
CCTCAGCGGCGGCCGCGCGGCGGGATGATCTCCGTGTGGGCGGCCTTCTGCTCCTTCGCGTGCTTCTCGGCGCGCTTCTCCTTGATCGACTTGCCCTTCTGCGACATGTGCGACCGTGGTGACTTGTCGGCCATGACGAGCTCCTGCCCGCTCCGGGGCCGTGTACCGGCCCCACCTCGCCAGTGTGCGCCGACCGACGGCGCGGCCGCCACAGGGTTTCGATCCACCCCATAGAGTCGGGCGCGTGGGGTACTCGGAGAGCGATCGCGAGCGGTGGGTCGCGGAGGACCCTGCCCAGAAGCGGGCGGACCGTGACGACTTCGCCCGTGACCGGGCTCGCGTCGTGCACTCGGCAGGGTTGCGGCGGCTCGCCGCGAAGACCCAGGTGCTGGCCCCCGGGCACGACGACTTCGTCCGCAACCGGTTGACGCACTCGCTCGAGGTGGCGCAGATCGGGCGGGAGTTCGGCGCGGCCCTCGGCTGCAACGCCGACGTCGTGGACACGGCGTGCCTGTCGCACGACCTCGGGCACCCCCCGTTCGGCCACAACGGCGAGACCGTTCTCGACGAGATCGCCTCGGGCATCGGGGGATTCGAGGGCAATGCCCAGACGCTCCGACTGCTCACCCGACTGGAGGCCAAGCGCGCCCACCCGGACGGCACGCCGGCGGGGCTCAACCTGACGCGCGCCAGCCTCGACGCCACGACGAAGTACCCGTGGACGCGCGGCGACGGCCCGCACCCCACGTCGAAGTTCGGGGTGTACGAGGAGGACCTCCCGGTGTTCGAGTGGATCCGGGACGGTGCCGAACCACGTCGCCGCTGCCTCGAGGCCGAGGTCATGGACTGGTCCGACGACGTCGCGTACTCGGTGCACGACGTCGAGGACGCCGTCGCGTCGGGGTGGCTCGACCCACGCGTCCTGCGCTCGGACGACATGGCCGAGGTCCTCGACGTCGCCGCGCTCACCTACGCACCCGACCTGCGCCCGGACGTCCTCGGCGCCGCCCTCGATCGACTGCTCGCCGCCGACGCCGTGCCCTCGAGCTTCGACGGCTCGCGCGCCGATCTCGCCCGGCTCAAGGACCTGACGAGCCGGCTGATCGGCCGTTTCGTCCTCGTCGTCGAGCAGGCCACCCGCGAGCGGCACGGTCCTGGCGCGCTGTGCCGGTTCGAGGCCGACCTCGTCGTGCCCGACGACCTGCGCGCCGAGTGCTCGGTGCTCAAGGCCATCGCCAACCACTTCGTCATGACGACCGACGTGCGCCTCGCCGTCATGGCCGAGCAGCGCGACGTCGTCCGCGACCTCGTGGCGGCCTTCGCGTCGCACCCCGAGGAGCGCCTCGACGCGCCCTTCCGTGCCGACCACGCCGAGACCGGTGACGACGCCTCCCGGCTGCGCGTCGTCGTCGACCAGGTGGCCTCGCTCAGCGACGTCCGGGCCCTCGCCCTGCATCGTCAGTGGTGCCGCTGACCGGCAGGGTCGGCCCGACGACCTAGAATCGCGGCAGCGACAGGAGGCAGATGGCGGGGCTGATCAACAGCGAGGACATCGCGACGGTGAAGGCGCGCACGTCCATCGAGGACGTCGTGCGCGAGTACGTCACCCTGAGGTCGGCCGGGCCCGGCTCCCTCAAGGGGCTGTGCCCCTTCCACGACGAGAAGACGCCCTCCTTCAACATCCGGCCCGCGGTCGGGGCGTGGCACTGCTTCGGCTGCAGCGAGGGCGGCGACGTCATCTCGTTCGTCCAGAAGGTCGACCACCTGACCTTCAGCGAGGCCGTCGAGCGCCTGGCCCAGAAGCTCGGCATGGAGCTGCGGTACGAGGACGGCCAGCGCCCGCGCGAGGAGGGCCTCGGCCGGCGCACCCGGCTCGTCGAGGCGCACCGCGTCGCCCAGGAGTTCTACGCCGACGCCCTCATCAACCTGCCCGCGGCCCGCGCCGGCCGCGACTTCATGCGCGCCCGCGGCTTCGACGGCGCGGTCGCCAAGCACTTCGGCGTCGGCTTCGCCCCGCGCGGGGGAGAGGACCTCGTCCGCCACCTGCGCGCCAAGGGGTTCACCGACGACGAGATCGTCACCGGCGGCCTCGCCGGACGCGGCTCGCGCGGCCTCTACGACCGGTTCCGCGGGCGCCTCGTGTGGCCGATCCGCGACATCACCGGCGACACCGTGGGGTTCGGGGCGCGGCGCCTGTTCGACGACGACCGCATCGAGGCCAAGTACCTCAACACGAGCGAGACCCCGATCTACAAGAAGTCGACCGTCCTCTACGGCCTCGACCTCGCCAAGAAGACGATCTCCAAGGAACGGCGTGCGGTCGTCGTCGAGGGTTACACCGACGTCATGGCCTGCCACCTCGCCGGCGTCGAGAACGCCGTGGCGACGTGCGGCACCGCCTTCGGTGCCGACCACACCAAGGTGCTGCGCCGGATGATGCGCGACGAGGCCGACCTCGCGCCGGCGCGCGTCATCTTCACCTTCGACGGCGACGCCGCCGGCCAGAAGGCCGCGATGCGGGCGTTCGCCGACGACCAGAAGTGGGCCTCGCAGTCGTTCGTCGCCGTGGAGAAGTCGGGCAAGGACCCGTGCGAGCTGCGCCAGGCGGGCGGCGACCCGGCTGTCCAGGCCCTCATCGAGGACGCCGTCCCGATGTTCGAGTTCGCCGTGCGCACCACGATCAAGCGCTTCGACCTGGGCACGGCCGAGGGACGCGTCCAGGCGGCCCGGGCCGTGGCGCCGATCGTCGCCTCGATCCGCGACCAGTCGCTGCGGCCGGAGTACACCCGGGAGGTGTCCGGCATGCTCGGTCTCGACGTCGAGCAGGTCGCGCGCGAGGTCACGCAGGCCGGACGGATCAAGGTCGACGAGGACCCGCGCGACGCACGCGGCCGCCGCGACGCTGGTGGTGACGACGCCGAACCCTCTGCGGGAGAAGGGGACCCGGGAATGCCCGCCCCCGACCGGCGCGACCCTGTCGTCATGGCCGAGCGGCAGCTGCTCCAGGTGATCCTCCAGTTCCCGACCGTCTTCGCCCCCGGCGCCCTCGACATGCTGACGCCCGAAGCGTTCTTGGCACCGGCGCACCGCGCCGTCTTCGACGGCATCCGCATCGCCCACGCCTCGTCCGAGACCGCCAGCGTCCGGGCCTGGACCTCGGCCGTCACCGAGGCCGCCCCGTCACCGGTCGCCGGGCTCGTCAGCGAGCTCGCCGTCGACACCCTTCCCACCCGGCTGGACCCCGTCACCGGGCTGCCGACCTCCCGCTACGTCGACGAGCTGTTCAACCGGGTGCGCACCATCGCGCTGACCCGCAAGATCGCCGACGCCCTGAGCGAGATGCGTCGCATCGAGCACTCCGACGAGCCGGCCCCCGACCGCAGCCGCGAGCTCGGGCTGCACCTGCAGACCCTCCAGCGCGAGCTCGCGACGATCAAGGCAGGAATGGTCTGATGCCCTTGTTCGAACGGCGCCGCCGGGCGCCGCTGCCCTCCGACGTGCGCGACGCCGTGCCCCTGGCCGGCGGAGAGAAGGTGCTCGCGTGGGCGCGCGACGAGGCGACGGGTGGGCACGTCGTCGCCACCACCCACCACCTCGCGTTCGTCGACGCCGGCGCCGTCCTCGCTTGGGAGCGTCCGTGGCACGAGGCCGAGTCGGGCACGTGGAAGGGCGAGACCGGGCTGCTGACCGTCCTGTGGGTCGACCACCGGGCACCGGCGCAGTGGCAGGTCACCGAGCCGTCGCTGCTCCAGCAGACGCTCCGGGAGCGCATCCAGGCCAGCGTCGTCGTCGCCGACGAGTTCCGTACCCGCTCGCGTCGCACCGTGCGGGTCGTCATCCGCCAGGACCTCGCCAGCGGGCGCCTGCTCGAGCAGACGGTGGCCGGCAAGGGGGCGACCCTCGAGGACCCGGAGGTGGCCGCCGAGGCTGCCGAACGGCTCGCTCGGCTGCGCACCGAGGTGGGGCTCTGAGGCATCCGCCGGCACCTCGGAAGCCACCGCGGGGCACCCCCGGACGGGCGTGTCGAGCAGGCCGCCCAGGGCGCTTGTGAGAGGCGAAAAGTGCCGGATGCGCCTCGCGCGGAGCCGATTTAGTCCCTGCGCGATCCTTTGCTATGGTTGCGCAGCAGCCATTCCCCTGTAGCTCAACTGGCAGAGCAGCCGGCTGTTAACCGGCAGGTTGTTGGTTCGAGTCCAACCGGGGGAGCGCCCAGCACGAAGGCCCCGACACCCATGGTGTCGGGGCCTTCGTCGTGCCCGGGGGCCGCGCCGTCAGGCGTTCGAGCCGGCGCTCGTGGCGTGGGCGTCGTCCATGACACCCGCGACCGTCGCCGGGCCCTGGCGAGGGCCACGACCGCGGCGGTTGAGACGACGCTCCACGCGTCCGGCGACCGTCGTCAGGCCGAAGTTCAGGCCGATGAAGATCACCGCGGCGAGCAGGTACGCGGGCAGGACGGTGGCATACGCCGTGCCCATGTCGCGCATGCTCTGCAGGAGCTCCGGATACGTGATGGCGGTACCGAGCGCGCTGTCCTTGAGGATGACGACGACCTGGCTGACCAGCGCCGGCAGCATCGCGGTCAGGGCCTGCGGCAGCTGGATCGACCGCAGCGTCTGGCCCGGAGTCAGGCCGACCGAGAGCCCAGCCTCGCGCTGGCCGCTCGGCAGGCCGTGGACCCCCGAGCGCACGAGCTCGGCGATGACCGAGCCGTTGTACAGCGTCAGCGCGATCACGACCGCCATGAAGGAGTTGAGCGTCGCGACGAAGACGTTGTTGTAGGCGAAGAGCTGGAAGAGGAAGTACATCATCAGCAGCACGGGCACGGCCCGGAAGAACTCGACGATGATGCCGCTCACCCAGCGCACCGCACCGTTGTGCGAGAGGCGCCCGAGGCCGAAGACGATGCCGAAGGCGATCGCGGCGACGATGGAGACGACCGCGGCCTTGAGCGTGTTGACGAGGCCGGGGAAGACGTAGGAGGTCCACACCTCGGGGTCGACGAGCGGCTTCCACATGTCGGCGGTCAGCTGGCCCTGGGCGGCGAGCTTCCACAGGATCGCGCCCAGGGTGGCGACGGCGAGGACGACGCCGAACGCGGTGAGCAGGGCGTACCTTCGGCGGGCGCGGGGCCCGGGGGCGTCGAACAGGACGGTCTGGGTGCTCATCGCTTCACCGCCAGTCGACGTGAGAGGGACGTGAAGAAGACGCCGACGGGCAGCGTCAGGATGACGAAGCCGAGGGCGAAGACGAGGAAGACGCCGAGGCTCGCCGTCTCGTTCTCGAAGATGACCTTCATGAGCGCGGACGCCTCCGCGACGCCGATGACCGACGCGACGGTCGTGTTCTTCGTCAGGGCGATGAGCGTCGAGCCGAGCGGCGCGATGGCGCCGCGGAAGGCCTGCGGGAGGATGACCTCACGCAGGCTCTGGCCGAACGTCAGGCCGATCGAGCGGGCAGCCTCGGCCTGGCCGACCGGCACGGTATTGACGCCGCTGCGCAGGGCCTCGCACACGAAGGCCGCGTGGTAGACGGCCAGGGCGACGATGGCCCACCGGATCGCGCTGTCGCGCACCGACGTCGCCGAGCTCGGGTCGACGAGGTTGATCTGCAGGATGATCCCCACGCCGGCGAGCGCGAAGAAGACGATGAGGGTCAGCGGCGTGTTGCGCACGATGTTGACGTAGATGGCGCCGAGGCGGCGCAGCACCGGCACGGGCGACACCCGCATCACGGCGACCACGGTGCCGATGACGAGAGCACCGATCGCCGAGAAGAACGTCAGCTTGATGGTCATCCAGAACGCGCCGAGGACGTCGTAGTTCGTGAGGATGTCGAGCATGTCCCTCCTTCACGCACAAGGGATCTGGCCCGGAGGGGCCGCGACGTCACCGACGCCGCGACCCCCTCGGGAGCGGGCGGTCAGGAGCAGGCGGCCGGGGTCGGCGGGTTGCCGGCGCCCGGCTTGTAGCCGGCCGGGCCCAGGTTGGCGTCGAGCGCCTTCTGCCAGGAGCCGTCGCTGATCATCGACTTGATCGCGTCGGTGATCTTCGTGCACATCTGGGTGTCGCCCTTCTTGACGCCGATCCCGTACTTCTCCTCGGAGAACGGCTTGCCGACGACCTTGAACTTGCCCTTGTACTGGTCCTGCGAGGCATACCCGGCGAGGATCGTGTCGTCGGTCGTCAGGGCGTCGATGGCCCCCGTCTGCAGCGCGGGCAGGCACTCGGAGTACGTGCCGAACTCCTGCAGCTGGACGCCCGGGTACTGCTTCTGGACGTTCTGGGCCGACGTGGAGCCTGTGACCGAGCAGAGCTTCTTGCCGGTCAGGCTGTCGGGGCCGGTGATCGAGCTGTCGTCGGCGCGGACGAGCAGGTCCTGACCGGCGAGGAAGTACGGGCCCGCGAACGAGACCTCGTTCTTGCGCTTGTCGGTGATCGAGTAGGTGGCGACGACGAAGTCGACCTGCCCACTCTTGATGAGTGTCTCGCGCTGGGCGCTCGGCGCCTGCACCCAGGTGATCTTGTCCTCGGACGTGCCGAGCTTCTTCGCGACGTACTTGGCGACCTCGACGTCGAAGCCGCTGTACTCGGTGCCCTTCTTAAGGCCCATGCCGGGCTGGTCGAACTTGATGCCGATCTTCAGGCCGTTGTCCCCGCCGCCGCTGGCGCCGGGCTGACCCGAGCCGCAGGCGGCGAGCGAGACGGCCAGTGCCGTCGCCGCGAACGCCACGGCGATGCGTCGTGCCTTCATGTGAGTTCCTCCTGTTGTTGCCGGGTG
>JAEWFB010000528.1 GCA_023389095.1 Actinomycetes bacterium | reverse complement strand
CGTCCTCGTAGTGCGACCGGTCGAAGACGCCGAGCTGTCCCGGCCCGGGCAGGGCCCGCTCGATGCGCCACAGGAAGTCGTGCTTCCTCTCCTCCTCGGAGGGTGCCTTGAAGGCCGTCGCCTTGACACCCTCGGGGTTGACCGAGACGACGTGGCGCATGATGCCGCCCTTGCCGGAGGTGTCCATGCCCTGCACGACGAGCAGGACCGAGCGCCGGGAGCCGGCCGTGGACTCGGCCCAGAGCCGCTCGAGCAGGTCGCCGAGCTCGGCCTCGCCGGCGGCCAGCGCCGCCTGGCCGGCGGACTTGCGGCCGTCGAAGGCCGGCGTCGAGGACGGGTCGACATCGGCGAGCACGAAGTCCTTGCCGACGTGCAGTGCCTCGGCGAAACCGTTGAGGACAGCGCCCTCCTCGACCGCGGCTGCCGCGGCCTCGGCGGCCCTGCGGGCCTTCTTCTCGGCCTTCCTCAGGCCCTCGTAGGACGCCTTCTTCGACCCCTTCTTGCCCATGCTCCTCATCCTGCCCGATGCGGCGGGGTCACCGGGGCCGGATGCGCGCCACGCATCTCGGCCCGGGGTTCGGGGCCGGGGACTCGCGGCCGACGCGCGAGGCGTCGCCATACTGGGCGACATGCGACTGCTCGCGCCCGGCCAGACCGGCGTCGACCCGTTCACCGAGCTCGACGCCGACGCCCTGGCCGCCGCCTACCGGCCCCCGTCGGACCCGTGGCTGCGGGCCAACATGGTCACGACGCTCGACGGCGCGGCCACCGGCCCCGACGGGCGGTCCGGGTCGATCAACACCGACGCCGACCACGTCGTCTTCGAGCTGCTCCGCGCGCTGAGCCACTGCGTCGTCGTGGGCGCCGGGACGGTGCGGGCGGAGGGCTACCCCGCCCTGGCCGTCGACGCGTCGCTCGCCGCCCTGCGGGCGCAGGAGGGGCTCCCGGGGGCCCTGCCGCTCGTCGTCGTCAGCAACTCTGGCCGGGTGCCCGACTCCGTGCGGCCGTTCACCGACGGCTCGGTGCTGCTCGCGGTGCCGGCCCGCTCGGACGGGCTCACCGCGGCACGCGAGGCGCTCGGCGCCGACCACGTCCTCGTGCACGGCACCGACCGGGTCGACCTCACCGGGCTCGTGGCAGACCTCCACGGGCGCGGGTGGACCCGGGTCCACACGGAGGGCGGCCCCGGGCTGCTCGGCAGCCTCCTCGCTGAGGGGCTCGTCGACGAGGTGTGCTTCACGGTGTCACCGGCGCTCGTGGGCGGCGAGGCGAAGCGGCCCGTGTCCGGGCCGGCACTCGACGTCGCGCTCGACCTCGAGGTGCTCGTCGAGCAGGACGCCACCCTGCTCGGCCGCTGGCTCGTGCGTCGCTGAGCCTCAGGCGCGTCGGGGCGGCGCGCCCAGCCCGCCGACGAACTCCCGCACGACCCGCTCCCACCGCTCGCCATCGTGGTTCCACTCGCGGCAGTGGCGGGCCACCTGCCACCGCTCGAACCGGACGAGGTCGGGCCGCCGCGCGGCGAGCGCCACGGCCGGCCCGATGGGCACGAAGTCGTCGCCGTCCGAGTGGATGACGAGCATCGGTACGCGGAGCTCGTCGGCGCGGGCCACCCAGTCGGTGCGGGCGACGTCGATGGGTTCGCGGACCCCGACGAGCCGGCGGCTGCGGGCCGAGCCCATGAGGTCGGTGGCCACCCGCACGAGCGGCGCGGGAAGCCGGTGCAGCCGTCCGTGGTGGCGCAGGACGACGCCCCAGTCGAGCACCGCGGAGTCGAGGGCCACCCCGACGACGCGGTCGGCGAGGGGCGAGCGGTCGAGCGCCTGGAGCACCACCGCGCCGCCCATCGACCAGCCGAAGAGCAGCAGCCGGCGCGCTCCGTGCGACACCGCGTGGGCCATGGCCGCCTCGACGTCACGCCACTCGGACAGCCCGAGGTTGTACCGGCCGTCCGGGCCACCGGGGGCGTCGCGGTCGTTGCGGTAGGAGGTGACGAGGCAGGTCCAGCCGGCCTCCCGCAGCACCGGCACGGCCCGCAGCGTCTCCTCGCGGCGAGCGCCGCGCCCGTGCACGAGCACCGCCCAGTCCCGTCCACGCCGGCGCGCAGACGCCGCCCCGGCGGGGCGCACCACCCAGCCGGGCAGCGGACCGACGTCCGAGAGCACCGAGACGTCCTCGTCGGGCACCCCGAGGCTGACCCGTGGCCGGTCCCAGTAGTAGTACTGGTTCCACCGGGCCGGACCCGGCTCGAGGCGCCCCCGGTCCACCGAGAGCAGCCGCCGGGTCACCGACGCGTCGTCGGTCGCGACGATGTCCCCCACCCGGGCGTGGCCGAGCCCGCCGTCGAGCCACAGGCCGTAGCGGCCGGGCACCACCGGGTCGGGCGCGGCGCCGAACCGGACGGTCTCGTCGTCGCACTCGAGCACGACGACGTCGTCGGGCTGCAGCTCGTCGGGCGTCAGCACGCGTCGGGCGAAGTAGGCCGCGGCCGCGACCGAGCCGGCCGCGGCCCCCACGGCGGTGCCGGCCCCGGCCGCGGCCGCGGCGAGGAGCGGACGCGGGACCCTCGGACGCTGCTGCACGGGCCCATCGTGGCAAACCCCGCCCCGCTCGTCCCAGCAGCCACACATTTCGGCGGTTCTCGTATCAGAACGGACGGACGCGGACACGGACCGGCAAGGAGCCTCGGGCGGACGCCTCCACCGACCGGACCCGACCGCTCCCCGGTCCACCACCAGGACCGTCCACGGCAGGGCACGACGACCCTCGGGTCGTGGAGGCGTTCCGGCCCGCTCGGGCGGCGCCGCGATGCACGGGCGCCGGCCACCCACCCAACTCCCACGTCCCACGAAAGGGGACAACCGTGCTCAACGGAATACGCCGCGGCGCACTCTCGATCCTCGCGACCGGAGCCCTCGTCGCCGTCCCGACCGTCGCGTCCGGCGCCGGGGTCACGCCGGCCACCTACGACGCCGCGCTCGACCCGGGCCAGACCGTCCACCTCACCAAGACCGTCAGCACCCCGGAGATCCCGCCCAAGCCCGACATCGTCCTCGTCGTCGACGAGACCGGCAGCATGGGTCCGGCCATCGCCAACGTGAAGTCGGAGATGAGCTCGATCGTCACGAGCGTCCAGGGTGCCCAGCCGCTCGCCCAGTTCGCCGTGACCTCCTACAAGGACGTCAGCGACGGGGCGCAGCTCTTCCAGGTCGAGTCCGGCCTCACGGGCGACCAGACGACGGCGCAGAACGCGATCAACAGCCTGTCCGCCGGTGGAGGCGGCGACCTCCAGGAGGGCCAGCTCAACGCCCTGTGGCAGGTCGGCTCCGGTGGCGACGCCATCGCCTACCGACCGGGTTCCACGCGCATCGTCGTCTGGTTCGGCGACGCCAGCGGCCACGACCCGAGCAACGGTCACACCGAGGCCGACGCGCTCGCCTCGCTGCAGGGCGTGTCGGCCCAGGTCATCGCCATCAACGTCAGCTCGGGTGCCGGCGACGGCCTCGACGCGACCGGCCAGGCCTCGCGCATCACGTCGGCCACCTCGGGGACCTTCTTCCCGAGCGTCGCCCCGGGCGGCGTGTCGGCCGCGATCCTCGCCGGTCTCGGCAACCTGCCCGCCGAGGTCACGGCGAACGTCTCCTGCGACCCGGGCCTGTCCGTGGGCTACACCCCGTCGCTGCCGCAGACGGTGACGAGCGGCACCGACCTCGTGCTCGACGAGACGGTCACCGTGGCGTCCGACGCGCCCCAGGGCTCGACCCTGGCGTGCACGACGACGTTCCTGCTCAACGGTGCCGACGCCGGTCCAGGCTTCGTCCAGACCGTGAGCATTAAGGTCAACGACGTCACCCCGCCGACCGCGGCCTGCGGTCCCGGCGTCAACCCGGCGGGGAAGACACCGCCCGGATACGCCGCAGCCGGCTTCTACCGGCTGCTCGCGAGCGACAACCTGCCGGGCGTCACGGTGTCGGTCTCCGACACGGCATCGTCCGCGTCGTTCGGCCCGTTCGCGCCGGGGACGACGGTCAAGCTGACGCAGGCGCCGGGGGCCACCCCCTCGGCCGTGCCCGGCTCGGGCGCCGTCGACTGGAACGTGACGGTCCGGGGCGACCTGCTCGTCACCGCCACCGACTCCGCCGGTAACACGGCGAGCGCCACCTGCACGGTGCCGCCGAGGCAGAGGTGAGGCAGAGGTGAGGCAGAGGTGAGGCAGCTCCGATGAGGGACGGCCCGGGCGCGGGCAACCGGCGCGCCCGGGCCGTCCTCGTCGTGCTCGCGGCATCCGGGCCCGGGGCGGCCACGTCTCGCGGGCACAAATGCGGGTCGCGCAGCGTTGCCCGGTCATGAGTGACCAGAGCACCTCCCGCCAGCCGTACGCCGTCCAGCGCACCGACGCGGAGTGGCGTGATGCCCTCTCCCCTGCCGAGTACCAGGTGCTGCGGCAGGCGGGTACAGAGCGGGCCTTCACCGGTGAGTACACCGACACCACGACCCAGGGGGTCTACTCGTGCCGCGCCTGCGGCGCCGAGCTGTTCCGCAGCGACACGAAGTTCGAGTCGCACTGCGGCTGGCCCTCCTTCTACGCACCGCTCGCCGGCGACACCGTCGAGTACATCGAGGACGTCAGCTTCGGCATGAAGCGTGTCGAGGTCCGGTGCTCCACGTGCGGCTCGCACCTGGGCCACGTGTTCGAGGGTGAGGGCTACGACACGCCCACCGACCAGCGCTACTGCATCAACTC
>JAEWFB010000476.1 GCA_023389095.1 Actinomycetes bacterium | reverse complement strand
TGGGCCAGCAGGTCTTCGCCGGAGAGGCGACCCGCCTGGCCTACATGACCGACGAGGCCGTCGAGGGTCGTGACCAGTTCCTCGAGAAGCGCGACCCGGACTGGACCCCGTTCCCCTGGTACTTCTGAGGCGGGCGGCCCACCGACGACAGGTCCGGTCGACCGGTCGACAGGCGACGGGCCGACGGACCGTCACATCCGGGCGAGCAGCGCGACCGTGGCCGCGACGACCTGCCGCTGGGCCTCGGCGTGCTCGACCGTGGGCGTGCCGTCGCCCGGCTGCGTGCCGTAGTCGCCGAACGAGGAGTGCACCGCTCCGTCGACGACGGTGAAGACCGTCGACGCCGGCAGCAGGGCCCGGCTGGCAGCCACGTCGGCAGGCGTCGTGAAGCCGTCGCGGCTGCCGCTCACCGACGCCACGGCGAGGTCGGTACGGGCCGCGAGCGAGCCCACCGGGTACGACGCCCACAGCAGCAGGCCACGCACGCGTCCCGGGTTGGCCACCGCGTAGTCGGCCGCCGCGACCCCACCGAGGCTGTGTCCCCCGACCGCCCAGCGGCTCACCTCTGGGTGGCGGGCCATGACGTCGGCCGGAGCCCCCGTCGCGAGCAGGCCCAGCTCGAAGGGCTGTTTGACGACGACGACGAGGTAGCCGGCCCGGCTCACCTCGGTGAGGAGCGGGACGTAGGCGCGCGGGTCGATGCGGGCACCGGGCTGGAAGACGAGCCCGCGCGTCGGGCTCTCGTCGCGCGGCGACAGCACGATGCCCGACGGCGCGTCGACCACCTGCACCTCGGGGTCGCCGGCCATGGACGTGGCTCCCGCGGCGGTGGCCGGGAACGGCTGCAGCCAGACGAGCCCACCGAGCACGACGACGCTGACGAGGACACCCGCCACACCGCCGAGGACGATCCCCCACCGACGCCGGTGGGTCGGGGGCTCGTCGTCGCGGCCGCGGGACACGACGAGCAGCACGACGCCGACGAGGCCTGCCACGGCGAGCGCGACGACGTGGGCGGGGTGGCCGGCCAGCAGGGTCTCCCGGGCGAGGAGGAAGAGCACGAGCGGCACGACGAGCCACACGATGCCGAGGACGACAGCGAGCCGGGGGACGCGACGGCGCCGCAGCGCCCTCTCCCCGATGCCCACCCCGGACCCCGTGACCACGGCACGAGCGTAACGACGCGACGGCCCGTGGCGGCGCCGGACACCGTGGGGTCCGCGGAGTGGGACGCGCCCCCGGCGACTCCCGACAGGGCAGGATGAGGGGGTGGAGCGCAACGGCGACGGGACCGTCGAGGGCGCCCCGGACGCCGGGGGCCGTCCCGGTCGTGCCGGTGGTACCGCGGGCCCACGCTCCGTGGGGCGGGGCATCGGACGCGGCATCGGTCGCGCCGCCGGTGGCACCGCCCGCTTCACGGCCCGCAGCGGCCGGTTCGCGGCGGCGAAGGCCCACGCGTACACGCACTCGGGCGGTGCCGGCGAGTCCGGCCTCGCCCGCCTGACCGAGCTGCACGCGAGCCACACGGCCGGCGACACGATCATGACGCTGGCCCTGGCCGGCACCCTGTTCCTCAACCCCGCGACCGCCCAGGCGCGCAGCCAGGTGGCGATGTTCCTGCTCGTGACCATGGTCCCGTTCGCGCTCGTGGCCCCGCTCGTCGGGCCTTTGCTCGACCGGTTCCGGCACGGACGGCGCTGGGCCATCGGCACGACGACCGCGGTGCGGGCCTTTCTGTGCTGGGTGCTCGCCGAGGCCGTGACCTCCGGCAGCGTGTGGCTCTTCCCGGCGGCGCTGGGCTGCCTCGTCGCGTCGCGGGCCTACACCATCACCCGCGCGGCGGCCGTGCCGCGCCTGCTGCCGGCGGGCACGACTCTCGTGCGGGCGAACTCGCGGGTCTCGATGGCGGGCGTGGCGGGCGCGTTGGTCGGCGGTGCCCTCGGCGGCCTCGGCATGCTCGCCGGTCCCGCGTGGGCGCTGCGGCTCGCGTTCGTCGTGTTCGTCTTCGGCACGGTCCAGGCCATCCGGCTGCCCGCGCGGGTCGACTCCTCCAAGGGGGAGGCCGACCCCGAGGACACGGTGCCGATCCGCGTCGGTCGGGCCGGCCCGGACGCGCCGAACGCGAGCGGCGCCGGGCGCGCGACGGACGCGTCGGGGGTCCTCACCGTCGACTCGTCCGGTCCGCTCGGCCGCTTCCGCCGGCGCAAGCGCGCCATCCCGTGGCCGGTCATGCACGCGATGTGGACCACCGGCGGCACGCGGGTGCTCACCGGCTTTCTCATCCTGTTCATGGCCTTCCTCGTCAAGGAGCACCCCGTCGGCGACGTGCCGGGCCCGGTCGTCCTCGGCGTCCTCGCGGCGGCCATCGGGATCGGCAACGCCCTCGGCAGCGTCCTGGGCGACAAGGTGCCGCACCAGCGTCCGGAACGCGTCGCGATGGTGTCGGTGCTCGCCGCGACGGTGTGCTGCGTGTCCACCGGGATCTGGTACGGCCTCTGGACGCTCGCCCTGCTCGGGCTCGCCCAGGGCATCTCGGCCCAGCTGGCCAAGCTGTGCTTCGACGCGCTCGTGCAGCGTGACGTGCCCGAGCGCGTCCGCACGTCGGTGTTCGGGTGGTCCGAGACGATGCTGCAGATGCTGTGGGTCCTCGGTGGCGCGCTCGGCATCGTGCTGCCGCTCGACCCGCACGTCGGGTTCCCGGTCTGCGCGGCGGCCGTCGGGTGGACCGTCGTCGTCGCGACCCGGCAGAAGCGCGTCGCCGCCCGCTACGCCCCCGCACCGCGCCAGGCCCGCCCCCGACGCGCTTGAGGCGCCGTCCGTGACCGGGGTGGGGCCCCGACACGGCTGATCCCGGTTTCGGTCCGTTCGCCGCCATCCCCCGGCACGGGGCCGACCGGCCGGAAGGCAGAATGGCAGCCATGTCCGCGCCGAGGCCGCTGCCGATCCCCGCGGGTCCGCCGGTGCTCGACGTGCTGCCGGACCTCGAGGCCGCCCTCGCCGGACGCTCCCCCGTGCTGCCGTACGCCGCCGCCGACCCCGCGCCCACCGTGCCGGACCACGACCCCGCGACCCTGCCCGCCGGGCTCGCCGTCGCCGTCGGCACGTCCGGCTCGACCGGCCGGCCCAAGCG
>JAEWFB010000363.1 GCA_023389095.1 Actinomycetes bacterium | reverse complement strand
GTCCGCCACCGTGCTCGGCTTCGACGGCGGCGCCGACGGCGGCGACCGCGACACCCTCGCCGCCTACCTCGCCGCGCGTGACGAGCTCGCGGCCGACGGCACGCAGGACGCCGCGGGCACCGGGCCTCTCGCCGAGGAGATCGCGATCCTCGACCTCATCAGCGACTTCGCCGAGCTGAGCCGCAACCGCCCGGCCGTCGAGGAGCGCCACACCGAGCTGCTCGTGCACAGCCCGAAGGAGTTCTTCCACACCTACCTGCAGAGCCTCGACGCCGACCGGGCGGGCCTGCCGGCCGACTTCCGCGACAAGCTCGCCCGCGTCCTGCGCCACTACGGCGTCGCCGACTTCGAGCGCACCCCCGAGCTCGAGGAGGCGGTGTTCCGCATCTTCCTGTCGCAGCAGCGTTCGGCCCCCGAGGTGGCCTTCGCGACGTCGGTGCTCCAGCGCTGGCTCGCCGAGCCGGCCCCGGCCGCCCCGCTCGACGCGTCCGCCCGGGACGCGCTCGACCGCCTCGTCGTCGCCACGCAGCTGCGCTTCCCCGTCATCGGCGACCTCGCCCGCAGCGTCCGGTTCCGCTGGTTCGACCAGCCGCTCGTCGACGAGGGTCGCGCCAGCGTCCTCGCCGGCGTGCGCGACAAGGTGGCCGCGCTCGCGGCCGACCCCGA
The DNA here is from genome assembly GCA_023389095.1 of Actinomycetes bacterium. Taxonomy (GTDB): domain Bacteria; phylum Actinomycetota; class Actinomycetes; order Actinomycetales; family Dermatophilaceae; genus Monashia. The sequence goes on along the minus strand of JAEWFB010000363.1, from coordinate 2,632 downwards.
GGCCGCCGACCACGCGCTGCGCGTCGACGAGCTCGCGGCGATCCCCGAGCAGATCGTGCGGTTCCTCGCCGAGCGGCTGCACGCGTCGGCCGCCACCCCGGAGGGCGTGCAGGCGCACGAGCCGATGCTCGAGGTGCTCATCAAGCGTCACTACCGCGGGCACGAGCTGCACGCGCTGCGCACCTTCACCGAGGCCGGCCGCCCGTTCGCGACGGCCGACTACGCCCTCGACGGACGCCCGACCCACCTGACCTCGAGCGTCGGCGCCGTCGACGAGCTCGTGCCGGGCAGCGCCCTCGACACGGCCGTCTCGGCCGATGTCTGGGCCCGCACCGAGGGCAGCCACTCGGTCGTCGACCTGTACCTGCGCTGGCCCGACGAGCCCGAGTCCCACGACGAGGCCGCCGACCGGCTCGCGGCACTGCTGCAGGAGCTGCCCTTCGCCCACGACACCCGGCGCGTCGCCGTGGCCGTCAGCGGCAGCACCGAGCGGCCGGTCGACTACTTCACCTTCCGCCCGGTCGAGGGCCGGCTCGTCGAGGACCGGCTCGTCCGCGGCGTGCACCCGATGGTGGGCCGCCGCCTCAACCTGTGGCGCCTCACGGCCTTCGACGTGACGCGTCTCGACGCGCCCGAGGACGTCCTGCTCTTCGAGTGCGTCGCCAAGGACAACCCCGACGACCGACGCCTCGTCGCCCTCGCGCAGGTGCGCCAGATCGTCGTCGTGCGCGACGAGCACGGTCAGGTGTCCGGCCTGCCGCACGTCGAGCGCGCCATCGCCAACTGCCTCGAGGCCATCCGCCGGGTCCGCGCCAGCCGCGGGCCGGGCGGGTCGCGCCTCGACATGAACCACGTCTGGGTGCAGATCTGGCCGACGATCGAGGCCGACCTCGGCCAGCTGACGGCGCTGCGCGGCAAGATCGCGCCGCTGACCGCCGGCGCCGGCATCGAGGAGGTCCTCGTCCAGGCCGACGTCGCGACGGCCCCCGACCAGAGGCCCGCCCCGATCGCCGGGCGCTTCTTCTACCAGCCGGGCTCCGGCGTCGAGGCGTCCGTCGGCGCCCCGCCCACCGAGCCGCTCGCGCCGCTCGACGACTACGCGTCGAAGGTGGTGCGGGCCCGGCGCCGCGGCCTCGTGTACCCCTACGAGCTGCAGTCGATGATCGCCGGTCAGGGCGGCACGGTCGTCGAGCACGACCTCGACGACACCGGCGCGCTCGTGCCCGTCGACCGACCGGTCGGGCTCAACAAGGCCGGCGTCATCGTCGCCGTCGTCACGACGCCGACCCAGCGGCACCCGCAGGGCGTGACCCGCGTCGTGCTCTCCGGTGACCCGCTGCGCTCGCTCGGCTCGGTCGCCGAGGCCGAGTGCGCGCGCGTCATCGCGGCCATCGACCTGGCGGAGCGGATGCACGTGCCGCTCGAGTGGTACTCGCTGTCGGCCGGTGCTCGCATCTCGATGGACTCCGGCACCGAGAACATGGACTGGGTGGCCCGCGCGCTCAAGCGGATCATCGAGTTCACGCAGGCGGGCGGCGAGATCAACATCGTCGTCGCCGGCATCAACGTCGGCGCCCAGCCGTACTGGAACGCCGAGGCGACGATGCTCATGCACACCAAGGGCATCCTCGTCATGACGCCCGACAGCGCCATGGTGCTCACCGGCAAGCAGTCGCTCGACTTCTCCGGTGGCGTCAGCGCCGAGGACAACTTCGGCATCGGCGGCTACGACCGCGTCATGGGTCCCAACGGCCAGGCGCAGTACTGGGCCAAGGACCTCGTCGGCGCGCGCGCCATCCTCATGGCGCACTACGACCACGCGTACGTGGCCCCCGGCGAGTCCGGACCCCGACGCGTCCCGACGAGCGATCCGTCGCACCGCGACGTCACGCTCTACCCGCACGAGCTGCCCGAGTCGGGGTTCAAGACCGTCGGTGACATCTTCTCCGCGGTCACCAACCCGGACCGCAAGAAGCCGTTCGACATCCGCACCCTGATGCGCGCCGTCAGCGACCAGGACCACGAGCCCCTCGAGCGCTGGGCCGGCATGGCCGACGCCGAGACCGCGGTCGTGCAGGACGCGCACCTCGGCGGCATCCCGGTGACGCTCATCGGCATCGAGTCCAAGCCGGTGCCGCGCCGCGGCTTCCCGCCCACCGACGGCCCCGACACCTACACGGCCGGAACGCTGTTCCCCCGGTCGAGCAAGAAGGTGGCTCGCGCCATCAACGCCGCGAGCGGCAACCGACCGGTCGTCGTGCTCGCCAACCTGTCCGGCTTCGACGGCTCGCCGGAGTCGATGCGCAGCCTCCAGCTCGAGTACGGCGCCGAGATCGGCCGGGCCATCGTCAACTTCGACGGCCCGATCGTCTTCACCGTCGTGTCCCGCTACCACGGTGGCGCGTTCGTCGTCTTCTCCAAGACGCTCAACCCGCGCATGACGGTGCTCGCCGTCGAGGGGTCGTTCGCCTCGGTGCTCGGCGGGGCGCCGGCGGCGGCCGTCGTGTTCTCGCGCGACGTCGACGCCCGCACGGCCGCCGACCCGCGCGTCGCCGAGCTGCAGGAGCGGGTGGCTGCGGCGTCGGGCGTCGAGCGGGCCCGCCTCGCGACCGAGCTGGCCGAGGTGCGTGGC
>JAEWFB010000325.1 GCA_023389095.1 Actinomycetes bacterium | reverse complement strand
CATACCGCCCCAGGCTGGGGTCGGCGTCCACGGTGTCCGACGCTCGTTGGCCCGGGCGCCGTCGACCCAGCCATCGTCGGTGCCGGACCCGACGGTTCGCGTCACCCCTTGCGTGTGAATGCGCCGGCCGGGTCGAGCCCAGCCTGGGCGACGCGACGCCGCCCGGGGGCTCCTGGCGGCGTCACCGAGCGCCGGTCGCGAACTGCATCGGAGAGTGTTGAGGCGCGGGGGACAACCACGCGCAGAGTGCGTGGGGCGCCGGGGCTCCTGCTAGTCCTCGGCGTCTGCTCCGAGCTTGGCGAACTGCGCTCTGAGCCGCCCGTCGGGGTCGACGTGGGCGAGCACACGGCCCTGCGCCAGGAGTCCGAGCTTGATGCTCCCGCCCAGGGTGACCAGGTTTGCGACCCATCGCAGGAAGCCATTCTCGAGGGTGCTGGTGACTGCCAGGTACAGAGCGAAGCCCGTCCCGAGCAGGACGACCCAGCCCAGCATCGCGAGGTAGCGGGCGGTGAGGAATCGCCGCATTTCGGTGGTCACCGCGACAGAGTATGCGCTCATTCGAACGGAGGGACCGAATCGGATGCCGAACGCGGGGTCCTACAAAGACGGCCTGGTGCCCCCGGCAGGATTCGAACCTGCGACACCCGCTTTAGGAGAGCGGTGCTCTATCCCCTGAGCTACGAGGGCGGGGCATGGCTGAAGCCGTCGCTGGAAACCTCGCTGCAAGGGTCTCTGTAACCCTCGCTGTAACGAGGCCCTGCCGGGCCGACCAACGGGAGACAGGCTACTGGACCGCGGCAGGCCTCCCGCGCGTGGCTGCCGACGGCGCGGCGGGCCGCACCATCAGCGGCAGTTGCGGACGTCCGCACCTAAGGGCCTGCGGGACGAGCCTGTGCTCCAATGACGCATGAGCTACGACTTCGCCATCGTCACGCCCGAAGCGGCCGGGAAGGATGAAGGGGCTGCACTTGCGGCGGCGGTTGCGATCTTCGAAGGCGACGGTACGGCTGGCGAGGTCGATCCTCGAGTTCGTGTCTTCCTCGAGGGCCTGGAAGCGGCGGGCGCGGCCCACGAGGAGGCAGGCTGGGTATCGGTTTGGCCGTTGCGGGCCGAACCGCAGGGGCTGGCCGTTCCGACCACGTATGCGGACGTGGACAGCAATCTTGTGACGCTGCTCAGACTGGCCGCGCGGGAAGGACTTGTCGTCGTCGATCTCTCCTCGGAGAAGGTCGACTACCCAAGCGAGGGCACACCAGTTGGGGTGAAAGCCGGTGACGGGACCCGTCTCGGCGCACTGAGCAAGGAGCGACTCAGCTCGCTTCTCAATCACCTTCCTCCGTCAGATCCGTGGATTGTTCTTGAGCATGACGCCGAGGTGTACGCACAAGCACTTCGTCGAGGCGATGGGTCGTTCGTCGTCGAGTACCGCGATGGGGGACCGGGGGCGCACTTCGGCACGACGGTCTCGGACGAGCGCGCTGTCTTGGACCTGCTTTGGAAGTGGGTTGAGGGCGACCCGAGCTGGAAGCACGGTGCCTCTTGGACGAAGGTCGAGTTCTAAACGTCGGTTCGGGGCAAGGCCGGTCGAGCGCATCCCGCCCCCAGAGCGGCTACTTGTTTCATTGACGGCAGGACCGGTGCCTGCGCAGGCTCCGTTCAGGTGCCCGGGTTCGTCGCTCGCAAACGCGGCTGCCACGCCTGGTCGTGTGGCTCTCACATGGGGTGCGCCGCCCGGGCACCGCGGGGCAGCAGAGGCTCAAGAAGGGATTGCTCTGCTCTAAGTAGCGGTGCCCTCCACGCCCAACCAGCAGTCGGTTCGGGGCGAGGGAGGTTCGCATGCAAGAGCAGGTTCCGCGGGTCGTGGTCGGGATGGACCCGCACAAGCGCAGCGTCACGATCGAGGTGATGACGGCCGACGAGACGGTCCTTGATGGTGGCCGGTTCGACACCAGCGTCGAGGACTACGCCGCGATGCTCGAGCCCGTGGCGGCGTGGCCGGAGCGGGTGTGGGCGATCGAGGGTTATGAGGGGATCGGACGACACATCGCGCACCGGCTGATCGCTGACGGGCAGGACGTGGTCGACGTGCCGGCGAAGCTGTCCGCGCGGGCGCGGGTGTTCGCGACCGGGCAGGGCCGCAAGACCGACGCGACCGACGCGCACTCCGTCGCGCTGGTCGGCACGAGGATGGCTGGGCTGCGCCCGGTCGTGACGGATGAGCAGCTCGAGGTGCTGCAGCCGACGGACGTCCGCAAGGGGTCAGCGAGTGGGTGGCGGAGCATCCCGGTGGCTGCCCTGGATGTCGGCCTGTGCCCGGCGTCGCCTGCCCCGTTCGCGCAGGTGCCCGACCGTCATGGTGAGACCGAGGCCCACCAGGAAGGTGGCGACGATGACGAAGGCGGCCGCCTTCATCCCGATCGGATGGTTCAGGGTCGGGGCCAACGACACTCGGGCCTGGATGCCGAGCCTTGCGATGGCCACGCTCGTCTGATGATTCACCTTGGCATCATCCCCCCGCGACCCGTCGCCGTCGCACCCGGTCCTGCTGTTCGCAGGCAGGACGTGGCGCACCTGGTGGCGCGGCGATGACTCGAAGGACTGACGTCATCTGACACCGCCGGGCATTTCGGCCCGCTTTCCGCCCGGTCCTCGCCAGCACGGTCGGGGCCACGGCCAGACGGTGTGCGCGGTCCGGAAGACGGCATCGCCAGGCGCCTGCCGCACGCCATCGAGCTCTAGTCAGGCGCTGTGGTCCGGCGCTGAACATGAGAGCCGGTTGACCGCTTCAGGTGATCAGCTGTCGCCTTCGGGTGCTGGTTGCAGATGACGTCGCACGGTGAAACCTGGACCGGTGACGACCGTGAGGGGCGGAACGTCCTTCGCAATGACGGCGCCCGCTCCGACGATCGAGTCATGTCCGATGGTGACGCCGGGCAGGATGGTTGCTGCAGCGCCGATCCAGACGTTCGCCTCGATGACGATCGGTGCCACCGTGATGAAGTCGTGCCGTTCACGTGGCTCGATCGGATGGCCCTCGGTGATGAGGGTGACCCTGGGCGAGATCATCGTTCGTTCACCGACGGTGATGCCCCCAAGGTCCAGGAACGAGCATCCCTGTCCCACGGAGGCTCGCTCGCCAAGCCGAGTCCCGACACCCGATGTGCAGTAGAACGGTGGATGGACGAACGACTTCTCCGGATGCGGGTCGTCAAACAGCTCCTGGAGCACTTCGTGCCGGCCATCAAGATCACTGAACGGCAGCACGTTCAGTCGAGAGGTCAGGTCCATCGCGACCCGAATCCGTTCGAACATCGTCCTCCACTCGGGAGAGCTGGTCGGGATGCGTCGCTCCGGCTGCACCATTCGATGCTTGCACAACGATCGGACACAACAGCGTCGTTAGCCGCCCGACCATCGACGCGTGATGGAGAACTGTCGGTAGGTGGATGGGATGCCCTGGTAGAGGGCGCCGCCGCCTGGCCCCGTCTCCCGCATGCCGACCCTGCGCAGTATCGCCATGGACGCGACGTTGGCCTCGAGCGCCTCAGCCCAGATCTCTCTCAGGCCCATGACGGTGAAGCCGACACGTTCCCGCGTCCGATTGCCCCCATACGAGAAACCTAGCCGGACAGCCTCGGTAGCGACGATCCACAAGCGGCAGATGGGGCACTGCCGGATCAGGTTCCCGAGGCGCGGAAGAGTTGAGGAAGGACCTCGACGAGCGTCGCGAGAGCTGTCGAAAACGGCTCCCGTGCAAACTCGTCGACGG
>JAEWFB010000195.1 GCA_023389095.1 Actinomycetes bacterium | reverse complement strand
TGCCGCAGGGCAGCTCGTCGTCACGTGGGCCGGTGACGTCGTCGACGCGGCCCGAGCACTCGAACACGGGGTCACCGGGCTGCGCAGCGCCGGCGAGAGCGTCCTGCGCGTCGCCGCGAGCAACACGGTCTCCGAATGCCTGCTCCCGGGCTGGGCCAGCGCGCTGCGCGCCTCGACCACCGGCGTGCGCGTCCAGGTGCTCCCCGGCAACTCCGAGCACGTCGTCGCGGCCGTGACGGCCGGCGAGGTGGACCTCGGCTTCGTCGAGGGACCGACCGTGCCGCGAGGCCTGGCCCGGCGCACCGTCGCCTCCGACGCCCTCGTCGTCGTCGTGCCGCGCGACCACGCGTGGGCGAGGCGTCGACGCGGCATCACCGCCGCCGAGCTCGCCGCGACGCCGCTCGTCGTCCGCGAGGCGGGCTCGGGCACCCGGCGCACCTGGGAGCGCGCCGTGCCCGGCCACGTCGCGCCGGCGCTCGAGCTGTCCTCGACGGGAGCGGTCCGCGACGCCGTGGTGACGACCGGGACCCCGGCCGTGCTGTCGGCGCTCGCCGTGCGTGGCGACCTGCGCTCGGGTCGGCTCGTCGCCGTCCCGGTCGTCGGCCTGACGATGCCGCGCTCGATCCGCGCCGTGTGGAACCCGAGCCAGCGCCCGAGCGAGGCCGCGGCCGAGCTGCTCGCCATCGCCGCGGCCACCCGCGAGGCGTGACGCCCGGCGACGCCTCAGACGATCGTCGCCTTGACCTCGGCCAGGCGGCTGAGGAGGCCGTTGACGAACGAGGGCGACTCGTCGGTCGACAGCTCGGTCGCCAGCGCCACGGCCTCGGAGATCGCGACGCCGTCGGGGATCTCGTCGTTCCAGAGCACCTCCCACGCACCGAGGCGCAGCAGGGCCCGGTCGACCGCCGGCATCCGATCGATGGTCCAGCCCTGGCTGTAGTCGGTGAGCGCGGCGTTGATGTCGTTCCAGTGCCCGACGACGCCGCGCACGAGGTCGGCCGTGTACGGGTTGTTGCCCGCGCGGGACTCGCGGTCGCCGAGGCGCTCCTCGAGGAGGGTCACGGCGTTGATACCGCGCTGGTCCGCCTCGAAGAGGATGTCGAGCGCCCGGGACCGGGCCTTGGTGCGTGCAGCCACGTGGTTTCCGCGTCCGATCAGTCGTGTGTCAGTCGTGTGTCAGTCGTTGACGCGGCCGAGGTACGACCCGTCGCGGGTGTCGACCTTGACCCTGGTGCCGGTCTCGAGGAAGAGCGGCACGTTGATCTGGGCGCCGGTCTCGAGCGTGGCCGGCTTGGTGCCACCCGTCGAGCGGTCACCCTGCAGGCCCGGCTCGGTGTGGGTGATCTCGAGGACGACCGACGCCGGCAGCTCGACGTAGAGCGGCGCGCCCTCGTGCGTGGCGACGATGGCGTTCTGGTTCTCGAGGAGGTAGTTCGCGGCGTCGCCGACGGTCGTCTCCGACACGTTGAGCTGGTCGTAGGTGTCGGTGTCCATGAAGACGAAGTCCGAGCCGTCCTTGTACAGGTACTGCATCGTCCGCTTGTCGACGTTGCTCGTCTCGACCTTGACGCCGGCGTTGAAGGTCTTGTCGACGACCTTGCCCGACAGGACGTTCTTGAGCTTGGTGCGCACGAACGCGGGGCCCTTGCCCGGCTTGACGTGCTGGAACTCGACGACGGACCAGAGCTGCCCCTCGAGGTTGAGCACCAGGCCGTTCTTCAGGTCGTTCGTAGATGCCATCTGCTGGAAACCGCTTTCGTGTGCCGGCCGGTGGGCGCCCCTCGGACGCGCCGGGACCCGGTCGCTGTTCTGACGTGGGAAGTTGCCGCGCAAGTCTAGCCGTGGGCCCGGCCGATCGCGGAATCGCCGGTGCCGCTCGACGCGCCCCGGGTGTAGGCTCGCCCGTCCCCCAATCGTTCCCCGGCCTGAGAGAGGCGGCTTCGTCATGCCCGCGCCCGACGTTGTGACGACCGAACCGATGCACGACGAGCTGGTGCGCGAGCAGGCCTTCCTCGACCGGGCGCGCGCCGAGCTGAACCGGATGCGCGAGACGGCCGAGGCGCTCGACGCGTCGCGGGCCAGCGACGCGATCAGCGGCGAGGTGCTCTCCCGAGTGCTCGCCCGCCGCATCGCCTCGCTGCAGGACGACCCGCGAACCACCCTCTTCTTCGGCCGCATCGACGTCGACCCGGACGGCGGCCCTGCCGAGTCCTTCCACGTCGGGCGCCGGCACGTCAGCGACGAGGCCGGCGACCCGGTCGTCGTGGACTGGCGGGCGCCGGTGTCGACGGCCTTCTACCGCGCGTCGCGCCTCGAGCCCATGGACGTCGTGCTGCGGCGTCGGTTCGGCGTCGACCACGGCCGGCTCACCGCGATCGAGGACGAGCACCTCGAGGCCCCGACCACCGAGCAGGACGCCGAGGGCGGCTTGCTGCTCGCGGCCGAGATCGAGCGCCCCCGCACCGGCCCGATGCGCGACATCGTCTCCACGATCCAGCCGGAGCAGGACGAGATCGTCCGCAGCGGCGTCACGACGACGGTCTGCGTCCAGGGCGCCCCCGGCACGGGCAAGACCGCCGTGGGGCTGCACCGGGCGGCCTGGCTGCTCTACTCCTTCCGCGAGCGCCTCGACCGCTCCGGCGTGCTCGTCGTCGGTCCCAACCGCGCCTTCCTCGACCACATCGGGGCGGTGCTCCCCTCGCTCGGCGAGGTCCGCGTCGGGCACGCGACGATCGACACCCTCCTCGACCACGGCCGCGTCCGGGCCGACGAGCCGGCCGACGTCGCGACCCTCAAGGGCGACGCGCGCCTGGCCGCGGTGCTGCGCCGGGCCGTGTGGTCGACGGTCACCCGGGCCACCGAGGCCCTCGTCGTGCCGCGCGGCGTCCGCAAGTGGCGGGTGCCGGCGTACGAGGTGCAGGAGGTCCTCGACGAGCTGGCTGCCCGAGGCGTCCGGTACACCGCGGCCCGCGACCTGCTGCCGATGCGCCTGGCCCACCACGTGCTGCTGGGGATGGAGCGCGACGGCGACGCCCCCGACGACCGGGTGCAGGAGTCGGTGGCGAAGTCGCCGGCCGTGAGGAAGTACGTCGCGTCGGTGTGGCCGGCGCTCGACCCGCAGGCGGTGCTGCACCGGCTGTGGTCCGACCCGCAGGCGCTGGCGGCCGCCGCAGCGGACGACCTCACCACTGAAGAACAGCGGATGCTCCTGTGGGACAAGCCAGCCCGCACCAAGGGGGCGGCGCGGTGGAGCCGCGCCGACATGGCATTGCTCGACGAGCTGAGCGACGTGCTGACCCGCGTGCCCAGCCTCGGTCACGTCGTCCTCGACGAGGCCCAGGACCTCTCCCCCATGCAGCTGCGCGCCGTCGGGCGGCGGTGCTCCACCGGTTCGGCCACCGTGCTCGGCGACATCGCCCAGGGCACGACGCCGTGGGCGACGGCGTCGTGGGAGGACGCGATGCATCACCTCGGCAAGGACGCCCACGACCTCGTCGTGCTCGACCGCGGCTTCCGTGTTCCTGCCCTCGTCATCGACTACGCCGCCCGGCTGCTGCCGGCCATGGCCCCCGGGCTCGGCGCACCGGTGTCGGTCCGGTCCAACCCCGGGCGGCTGGACCTCGTGCCGGTGGCCTCGGCAGAGCTCGTCGACGCGGTGGCCCGGGTCGCCGGCGAGGCGGCCGCCGAGGCGGGCTCGGTGGGCGTCATCGCGCCCGACGCCATGGTGGCCGAGGTCGCTGCCGGGCTGACCGCCGCGGGGCTCGCCCACGGGCGGCTCGACCTCGACCACGGCGACGACGAGGACCACCAGGTCGAGGTCGTGCCGGCGAGCGTCGCCAAGGGCCTCGAGTTCGACCGCACCGTCGTCGTCGAGCCGTCGGCCATCGCCGCGGCCGAGCCGGACGAGCGCACCGGCCTGCGCCGCCTCTACGTCGTGCTGACGCGTGCCGTGTCGGCCCTGACCGTCGTGCACGCCGAACCCCTCCCCGAGGCGCTGGGAGCACTCGAGGCGGCCTGAGCCGCGCCTGCGTCGAGTTACCCCCTCGGAGGACCTCGCGGCCCCTACGATGTGCTCGGCCCCGCGCCGAGGCCACTGACAGGGGATCTCCGATGCGCCGACTCCACCGTGCCGCCACGCTCGTGGCCGCACTGCTTCTCACCGCCGGCACGCCGGCCGTCGCGCCCGACGCTGCGACCGCCGCCGTCCCGACCGTCCCGACCGTCACGACCGTCACGACCGGGCCCGGGACCGGGGCCGCGGCACCGGCGCCCGGCGGGTTGCGCTCCGTGC
>JAEWFB010000161.1 GCA_023389095.1 Actinomycetes bacterium | reverse complement strand
CCGAGGATGAGCGCGAGCGCCGGGAGCAGCCAGAGCAGCGCGACGAGGGGGTGGACCTGGCCGATGCGGCCGGCGCGGCCAGTGCGGCCAGCGCGGCCACGACGCCGCGCGCGGGGCGCGTCGGGCGTGGGTGACGCGTCGGGGGTCGGTGCCGCGTCGGGCGTGCGGGACGCGTCGGCGCGGGAGGAGGGCGCACCGGCGCCGGACCCCCCCGCGAGGGCGGGATCCGGCGTCGGCGTGGTGCTGGGGCTCATCGGGTGCGCCGCTCAGCCGCCGTTTTCGGCGGACTTCTGCAGGTCGTCGAGGACGGCCTTCGGGTCGCCGCTCATCGCCTTGCCGAGGTTCTGCTGCACGGCGAGCTTGACCTTGTCCCACGTCGGGTCGTCGGTCGGCGTCAGGCGCGCGTTGGGCAGGGTGTCGAGGTACACCTTGAGCTTCTCGTCGCTGTGGAAGAACTGCACGCCCGACTTCGTGACCGGCAGGAAGCCCTCGGCCTTGATGAAGGCGTTGACCTGCTCCGGCTGGTAGTAGAGGTCGTAGAAGGCCTTGACGGCGTTCTGGTTGCCCGGCTTCTTGAAGGCCATGAGGTAGTCGGTGACGCCGAAGGTCTTGCTCTCGGAGCCGTCGTTGCTCGGGAAGGGCGCGACGCCGTAGTCGACCTTGGCGTCCTTGTCGAGGTCGGCCGCGAGCGGGCTGAAGCCGATGACCATCCCGGCCTTGCCGGACTTGAACAGGTCGAAGGCGTCGGCGCGGTTGGTGCGGGCCGGGTTGTTCTGGGTGACCTTCTCGTCGGAGAGCTTCTTGAGGAAGCTCAGCGTCGCGACGTTCTTGTCGGAGTTGATCGACCACTTGCCGTCGGTCTTCCAGTCGCCGCCGTTGTTGAACAGCCACATGGAGAACTCGCCCTGGGCCTCCTCGGGCCCGAGCGGGAGCGCGTAGCCGACGTTGCCGGTCGCGGCGATCTTCTTGGCGTCGGCCTCGAGCTCGTCCCACGTCTTCGGCGGGTTGGCGATGCCGGCCTGCTTGAAGATCGTCTTGTTGTAGAAGAACGCGCGGGCGCTGGACAGGTCGGGGAAGCCGTAGAACTTGCCGTTGTACGTGCCGTACTTGACGAAGGTGTCGAGGATGTCGCTCTTCGACGCGGCCGGCAGCACCTCGTCGGAGCTGTAGAGCAGGCCGTCCTTGGCGTAGCTGGCGTACGCGTTGAGGTTGAGGATGTCGGGGGCCTGGTTGTTCTGGATCATCGTCGAGGACTGCTGGTCGATGTTGTCCCAGCTGACGACCTGGACCTCGAGCGTGTAGCCCGTCTTCTCCTTGTACGTCTTGGCGAAGGAGTCCCAGAAGGCCTTGGTGTGGTCCTTGGAGTACTCCGCCGCGACGAGCTTGATCGTCTTGGCCTCCTGCCCACCGCTGCCCCCGGTGCTGCCGCCTGCCGACCCGGCTCCGGTGCCCCCTCCGCACGCGCCGAGGGCGAGGCCCGCGATGGCCAGACCCGCGACGACCACACTCTTCTTCGTCGAGCTCATGTCTCTCCTTGGTCCGGGCCGGGACGCGGGGCGCGATGTCGGACCCCACCCGGCCACCCTCTGCTCGAGGTGACGATCAACCTAGGGGGAGGGCTTTGCCGTTGGCAAGACCAAAACTGACCGAATGCTTAATCATCCGATCACAATCACGCATCACCGTGCACAGAACGATCACACCACGTGGACCACGACGCCCACCTCGCGCATTGCGTCGACCTCCGCCCGGTCAGCGCCCACGGTAGTCACGAGGTGGTCGATGCGCTCGGCGGGACAGATCGAGGCGAAGGTGCGGGCGCCGAGCTTGTCGCCGGTGGCCACGCAGATGACCTTCTTGCTGCGCTCGATCATCGTGCGGATGATCGCCGCCTCCTCCTCGTGGCGGCACGTCGCACCCTCGCGCGCGGAGAGGCCGTTGACGCCGACGATCGCGACGTCGAGCCACAGCTGGCCGAGCACGAGCTGGGCCAGCGGGCCGGTGACCTCGTAGGACTCCGGGCGGGCGACCCCGCCGAGCGAGACGCACTGCACGTGCGGTCGCAGCACCGCCTCGGTCGCGATGTTGAGGGCGTTGGTGACGATGGTGACCTCACCGTCGGCGTCGACGAGGTCGTCGCGCGCGGTGATGGCGCGGGCGGTGGCGGTGGTCGTCGTGCCGCCGTTGAGGCCGACGACCTGGCCGGCCTCGACGAGCGCGGCCGCCGCCTCGGCGACGCGGGCGCGGTCCTCGTCGGCTCGGGTGCTGCGGTACCGGTAGGGCAGCTCGTAGGCGACGCTGGTCGCGACGACGCCGCCGTGGTTGCGGGCGACGAGCTGGCGCTTGGCGAGCTCGGAGAAGTCGCGGCGGATCGTCGCCTCGCTGACGTTCAGCAGCTCGGCCGCCTCGCCGACGCCGAGCCTCCCCGCCGTGGCAAGACGATCGAGCATGATCGACCAACGGCTGGCACGGTTGCGGGCGAGGTCGCTCTCTTCGGTCACGCGCTGACGATACCGCGCAGAACGTGCAATGGACATGACCGACTGTGCGCGATTACGCTGTGTTTCGAGCAGACACAATCAGTAGGGCGTTGCACGGCCTCCGGGCGACACCCTCGCGAGACCATCCGGAGCGTTCCATGCCGCAGACCACGCACCTCGCCCGCGAGATCGCCACCCAGCCCGACGACTGGGCGCGCGTCATCGGGCGCCTCGACACCGTCGCCGCGCACCTGCCCCGCCCGGGCGAGCGCGTCGCGACGATCGGCTGCGGCACCTCGTGGTTCATGGGCCAGGCCTACGCCGGCCGGCGCGAGGACCTCGG